>DATCGH010000759.1:0-4512 GCA_036509055.1 Caldimonas sp. | reverse complement strand
CATCGCTGCCTGCCGTTCGCGCTCCGGCCGCTGCTCTATCGTCTCTGCGGCTTCGAGATCGACCGCTCGGCGACGCTGCAGGGGGGCGTGCGCTTCTTCCACGTCGGCCGGCTGAAGATCGGCGCCGGCACGCTCGTCAATCGCGGCACCTACCTCGACAACCGGGCCGGCCTGACGATCGGCGAGAACGTCTCGATCGCCCACGACGCCCGCATCTACAGCCTCGGCCACGACGTCCACGACGCGGCCTTCGCGGCGCGCGGCAAGCCGGTGGTGATCGAGGACTATGCGGTGCTGTTCGCCGGCGCCATGGTGATGCCGGGCGTGACCCTCGGGCGGGGCGCCGTGGTCATGGCGGGCTCGGTGGTGACCAAGAGCGTGCCGCCGATGCGGATCGTCGGCGGCAATCCGGCCGTGGACCTCGGCCCGCGCGAGGGCGAGCCGGCGTACACCCTCGGACGCCGCTACTGGTTCGCCCATTGAGCGGCGCGTGATCCGCACCCTGTCAGGCGGCCGGTCATGAGGGTCGCGCTCGTCGACGGCGGCTCGTTCGTCCTGCCCTACGACTACCAGCTCGCCTCGACCCTTGCGGCGCAGGGCATCGAAGTCGAGTTCCACGGCTCGCGCACCCGCTACAACGGCGACCTGCTCGAGGCGATGCGCCGCCTGCCCGGCGTGACGGTGCACGATCGGGCGCTGTCGCGCACGGTCGCGCCGCGCTGGAAGGGCGCGCTCGGCTACCTGGCGCTGTGGCTGGGACTCTGGTGGCGGCGTCGTCGCTTCGACGCCATCAATCTGCAATTCAGCGGCGGCTGGCCGGTCGAGCTGCCATTTCTCTGGGCGCTGCGCAAGCGCCTGGTGTTCACGGTGCACAACGCCGTGCCGCACGGCTTCATCGGCCAACGCCACGCGCCCACCGAGCGGATCGCCCGGCTGGCGCGCACCCTGGTCTTCGTCAGCCGGTTCTCGCGCGACGACTTCATCGCCCGCTACGGCGAGGCCTTTCGCGCCAAGGCGCGGCTCCTGGGCATCGGCCTGATGCCGGTCGTGCCCGGGCTGCCGCCGGTGCCGTACCGGCCGGCCCAGCCGCCCGAGGCGCTGGTGTACTGGAGCACCGTCAAGCCCTACAAGGGCGTCGAGCTGTTCGCCGAGCTGGCCCGCTCCGGACGCCTGCGCGACGCCGGCCTCGGCCTGGAGGTCCACGGCGCCTGGGCGCCTGAGCTGTCTGGCCTGAAGGCCGAGCTGACGAGCCTGGGCGTGCGCATCGAGGACGGTTACCTCGACCCGCCGCGCCTCCTGGAGCTGCTGGCGCGAAACGTCGTCTTCCTCCTGCCCTACCGCGAAGCGACCCAGTCGGGGGCGTTGTTTTCCCTGCTGCATCACGGCCGGGTGTTCCTCTGCACCGACGTCGGTGACCTCGGCGACTTCCTGCGCCGCTTCGGGCTGGAGGCGCTGCTGCTGCAGGAGCGCAGCGCCGATGCGGTCGGCGACGCCCTCGATCGCCTCCGCCGCGACCCGCCCGCGATCGCCGCCGCCTTGCAGGCGGCCCAGGACGCCTCCGCCTGGGCGAAGACCCACGCCGGCATCGCCGCCGTCTACGCCGGGGAGGGGTGACGGGGCGATGCCACAATCGCCCGGCTCTGCCGGCCCGGCGCGGCCGGGCGCGAGCCCGCCGTTCTGCCCTCGGGCCGCCTGGGCCCCTGGAGCCGAGCCGCCGAACCGCAAATGAAGCAGATCCTGAAGAGCGCCCTGGCGCGCGCCGGCCTCGAGCTGGCCCGAACCGCCGACCGGCAAAGCGCCACGCTCGCCGACCTGACGCCGGCCGATCGCGCCCTGATCGCCCGGGTCGAGCCGTTCACCATGACCAGCCTCGACCGACGCGCCAGCCTGCTGGGCGCCATCGACCACGTCGTCCGTCACGAGATCGCCGGCGACATCGTCGAGTGCGGCGTCTGGCGCGGCGGCAGCATGATGCTCGCGGCGCTGGCGCTGATGGCCCGCGGCGACACCTCGCGCGACCTCTGGCTCTACGACACCTTCGAGGGCATGAGCGAGCCCGGTGCCGAGGACAGGAGCGCGAGCGGCGAATCGGCCGCCGCGCAGCTCGCGCGCACGCCCCGCGGCGAGGGCGTGTGGTGCGAGGCCGGCCTGGCCGACGTGCGGGCCAACCTCGAATCGACCGGCTACCCGGGCGAACGCATCCATTTCGTCGAGGGCAAGGTCGAGGACACGATTCCCGCCACCCTGCCGAAGCGTGCGGCGCTGCTTCGGCTCGACACCGACTGGTACGAGTCGACGCGGCACGAGCTCCGCCATCTCTATCCGCTGCTGTCGCGCCACGGCATCCTCGTGATCGACGACTACGGCCACTGGCAGGGGGCGCGCCAGGCGGTCGACGAGTACTTCGCCGCGCAGGGTCAGCCGGTCTACCTGCACCGCGTCGACTACACGGCGCGGCTCGTGGTCAAGCAAGACGGTCCATGAACGGCAGCGGAGGAATCCCTTCCTCCCCGCGGCTGCTGACCGCCTTGCCGCAGGTCTACGCGGCGGCGGCGGTGCGGCTGGCGCTGCCGCTCGTGGTGCTGCCGCTGGTGGCGACGCGCGTCGGCCCGGCCGAGTTCGGCCGGCTCGGCTTCATCCTGGTCTGGGCCGGGCTTCTGGCGACCCTGGTCGAAGGCGGCTTTCTCGCCGCGGCGACGCGGCTCGCGGTGGCCGCCGACCCGGCGTCGCGCTGGCGCCTGGCCCGGCAGGTGTTCAGTGCCCGCCTCGCGCTCTCGCTGCCGGCGGTGCTGCTCGCCTTCGTCGCCGTCGGCTGGGCGGCCCCCGGGGCGGCGCCGCCGCTCGGCGATGCGCTCGCCATCGCTGCGCTCGCCTGCGCCCTCGGCTGGCCGGCCACCTGGTACCTGCAGGCGACGCAGCAGCTCAACCGCTGGTCACGGGTGGAGCTCGGGGTCTACGCGGCACTGATCGCCGGCTGCTGGGCGTTCGCCACCAGCGTGCTCGCGTTCGTCGCCCTCCAGCTCGCGGCCTCGGCGCTGCTCGCCGTGCTCGGCTGGCGCTGGCTGGCGGCCGACCTTGCCGACGTCCGCGAGGGTCAAGGGCTGTTCGACCGCGCTGCCCTCGGTCCCGGCCTTCGCCTCGGCTGGCAGATGCTGCCGGTGTCGATCGCCGGGGCGGCGTACTCGCTGGCCTTGCCGGCGGCCGCGTCGGCGCAGCTGAGCAAGCCCGACCTCGGCGTCTACTTCATGGCCGACCGGATCGTCCGCGCCGTGCTGGCCATCGCCGATCCGGTGTACTCGCTGGTCTACCCGCGCATCGTCGCCCTGTTCGCAAGCAGCTCGCGATCCGCCCTCTGGTACGCGGCGCGCTGGGCGGCGCTCGGCAGCGTCGCCGGGGCGGTGCTGTTCCTGCTCGTGCAATCCTTCTGGCCGCTGCTCGAGCCGTTTCTCGCGGCCCGCGCCGGCAGCATCGACGTGCAGCAGGTGCATGCCACAGCGCTCGTGCTGGCGTGGCTATGGCCGCTGCTGCTCGGCTGGAAGTTCTTCGGCTACTGGATGCTGGGCAGCGGCCGGCACGACGGCGCCTATCGCCTCTGCATCGTCACCGGCGGCATTGTCGGCGTGGCGACGGCGGCGACGGTCGGCGGCGCGCACGGCGCTTCGGGCCTGGCCTGGACCTCGATCGGGGTGGAGCTGCTGGTGATCGTGGTCGCGGTCGGGGCGATGGCGCTGAGCCGTCTGCGCCGGCGGAGGGGCTGAGGCGCGATGGGCATCGACCTGCACAACCTCGGCCTCCTCGCCCATGCGCAGGATCGCGGCGTCGCGTTCGAGCGCACGGTCGGCATCGGCCGCCAGGCGCTGTTCGTCGATCCGCCCGAGCTCGAGCAGCATCGCGCACTGCGCGGCCTGCCACCGTTGCGCGAGCCGGCGTCGCCGGCCGGTTCGCCGCGCTACTTCGAGCCACTGCTGCAGCAGTGGTTCGGCGCCCGCACGGTCGATTCCATCGATGCCTCGGCCTACGAGCAGGCGACGCTGCTGCACGACATGAACCTGCCGTGGCCCGAGGGCCAGCCGGGCCTCGGCAGCTACGACGCGGTGCTCGACTTCGGCTGCCTCGAGCACGTGTTCGACTTCCCGGTCGCCTGGCGCAACTGCGTCGCCCTCTGCCGCGTCGGCGGCCACCTGTTCCATTCGCTGCCGGCGAACAACCTGAGCGGGCACGGCTTCTACCAGTTCTCTCCGGAGCTGTTCTTCAACCTCTACCAGGCGAAGAACGGCTTCGAGCTGGTCGGCCTCTGGCTCGCGCAGAAGGCCGACCCGCGGTACTGGTGGCAGGTCGCCGATCCGGCCGCGGTGCGCCGTCGCGTCACCTTGCGCAATGCCCACGAGGTCTACCTGCTCGTGCTGGCGAGGAAGCTGAAGGAGATCGGGCCGCTGCAGCCGCCGCAGCAATCGGACTATGCCCAGAGCGAATGGCTGAAACCTGGCGCCAACGCCGTCGAGCCCGGCAGCC
>DATCGH010000758.1:0-3438 GCA_036509055.1 Caldimonas sp. | reverse complement strand
GGCCCGGCTCGTGCGTGCCGTGCAGCGCCTGAAGGACCGTCTGGGCAGCACGCCGGCAGACCTCGGCCGCCTGCTCGACCGGCTCGCCCAGGCGCCGGCAGCGGCCGAGCGGGTGCGCTGGATCACGACGCTCCATGGCCGCGACATCCGCCTCATCGCGATCGACGACGTCATCTGCTTCGAGGCCGACAGCAAGTACGTCGCCGTTGTCACCGCCGAAGGCGAGTCCCTCATCACGACGCCGCTGAAGGATCTTCTGCCGGGGCTCGATCCGCAGGTGTTCTGGCAAATCCACCGCAGCGCGGTCGTCAACGTCAACGCCATCGAGGCCGTCCATCGTCTGTCGAACGGGCGGCTCGAAGTGCGCCTGAAAGGGCTCGAGCGACGGCTATTCGTAAGCGATCGCTACGCGCATCTGTTTCGGCAGATGTAGGGGCGAGGGGCGCTCAGGCGGCATGCACGGGCCGCGAGCCTAAGCGGTGTCAATCGCGGCGCGGCATTCGGAGGGGGCTTCGCCAAAGCAGTCGTTCGCGACCGTCTGCATCTGGCCGAGAGAAGACCTAGACAGGCGGCACAAACCCTTCTACACGATCTCTTTTCGCCCGCGGCTACGCAGCCGCCGCCTGCGCCGCCCTCACCTCCACCCTCACCTGCTCGGTCAGCTCCGCCTTCAGCTCGCTGAACGCGACGGTCGTCTTCACCGAGTAATGCCGGGGATGCGGAATCGGCACCGGCAGATCGAGCTTGATCCGTCCCGGCCGCGCGCTCATGACCACCACGCGCGAGCCCATGAACACCGCCTCATCGATGTCGTGGGTGACGAACAGCACCGTCTTCTTCTCCGCCTCCCAGATGCCGAGCAGCAGCTCCTGCATCAGCTCGCGCGTCTGGTGGTCGAGGGCGCCGAAGGGCTCGTCCATGAGCAGGATCCGCGGACCGTTGGCGAGTGCCCGGGCGATCGCCGTGCGCTGCTGCATGCCGCCGGAGAGCTGTTTCGGAAAGTGGCTCTCGAAGCCGCGCAGGCCGACCTTGGCGATGAAGCCGTTGGCGATCTGGAGCTGCTGCGCCCGCGGCAGGCCGCGCTCGCGCAGGCCGAAGCACACGTTCTCCAGCACCGAAAGCCAGGGGAAGAGGGTGTAGCTCTGGAACACCATGCCGCGGTCGGCACCCGGGCCGGCGATGCGCCGGCCGTCGAGCAGCACTTCGCCGCCGGTCGGATGGTCGAGACCGGCAACGATGCGCAGCAGCGTGCTCTTGCCGCAGCCCGAAGGACCGAGGATGGTGACGAAGTCGTTCTCGGCCACCTCCAGGTCGGTGGCCTGCAGCGCGAGCGTGCGGTCGAAGCGGCGCGAGACGCCGCGCACCTGCAGGGTGGCGGGCGGCGTCGTCATCGCGGCGTCGGGCAGCCGGCTCGGCTCATAGCGGCGCCACAGGAATGCAGAGCCTGCAATCAAACACGCCGGTCTTCGGATCGAACTTCATGTCGACCGGATAGTGCTCGAGCAGCGGCCGTGAATCGAGCTGCAGGCCGCTGGTCGGCATCCAGCCGGAGATCAGTCGCTGCCAGGCGGGGTCGATGTCGTCCATCGTGCCCTCGAAGCGGCTGCAGGCGTAGCGCCCGCCGGGCAGCACGGTGCGCAGCGGCTGGCCCGAGACCACCTCCTCGGGCTTCACCGCCACGCCGGCGTCGTAGCGGCACTTCGCCGGCTCGGTGATGGACGAGTCGTCGTGGGCGATGCCGAAGCGTTCGCGGCCGAACAGCTCGTTCTCGGCCATCCACGGCGCCAGCCGTTCCATCCAGAAGCGCGCCACCGGCGGCCCGTAGGGTCCGGTGTGGCGGAAATAGGCGATCGGCGTGGGCGGCAGGTCGACAAGCGTGACATCGGTATTCATGGTCGTGTCCTCGATCTGGGGAGTTGCGGGGAACCCATGATCGAAGTCCGCGCGGCCGAAAGCCTGATCGAGGCTGCGCTCTGCCTGACCGACACTGCTCCCGGCCTGATCGGGATTGCGCTCGCGGCGCCAGGCGCTCGGGGTGGTCCCGAAGCGGCTCCTGAACGCCCGAGCGAACGCCTCGCCCGAGCCAAAACCCACCGCCAGCGCCACCTCGAGGACGCTGGACCCGGGTTGCGTCAACAGGCGCAAGGCGCCCTTCTCCACCCGGCGCCGGCGCAGGTGGTCGCCGAGCGTCTCTCCGGTCCAGGCGCGGAACAGGCGGTGGAAATGAAAGGCCGAGAAATGCGCCACCGCGGCGAGCGTTTCCAGATCGAGCGGCTGATCGAGATGCTGCTCGATGTGCTCCATCACCCGGTGAATGCGCCGCTCGTACTCGACCCGGCTGTCGAGCGGCGCGGCCGGATCCTGCGGACGTGGGCTCACCGCAGTTGCGCCCACGGGAAGAGGTACCGGTTGACGGCCTTGAACAGCAGGTCGCTCGCCAGCCCGATCAGGCCGATGACGATGATGCCGAAGATGATCTGGTCGGTGGCGAGCAGCGCCTGGCTGTCGGTGATCATGTGGCCGATGCCGCTCGAGGCGCCGATCAGCTCGGCGACGATCACGTAGGTCCAGGCCCAGCCGAGCACGGTGCGCAGTACCTCGGCGATCTCCGGTGCGGCGCCGGGCATCAGCACCCGGCGGATCAGGCCGCGGTCGCCGACGCCCAGGGTATAGGCCGCCTCGACCAGGTCGCGACGGGTGTTGCCGACGATGACCGCGATCATCAGCACCAGCTGGAAGAACGAGCCGATGAAGATGACCGCGAGCTTTTGCGCCTCGCCGATGCCGGCCCAGAGGATCAGCAGCGGGATGAAGGCGCTCGCCGGCAGGTAGCGGGCGAAGCTGACGAAGGGCTCGAAAAAGGCCTCGATCGGCTTGTAGGCGCCCATCGCCACGCCGAGCGGCAGCGCCAGCACCGCAGCAAGGACGAAGCCGCCGACCACCCGCCAGACCGTCATGCCGATGTCGTAGGCGAAGCCCATCTTCGTGAGCAGCGTCCAGCCCGAGGCGAGCATGGAGAGCGGGTCGGCGAGGAAGGTCTTGGACACCAGCCCGCCGAAGGTCGCCGCCGCCCAGACGGCGACGAAGAGCACGAAGAAGGCGACGCCGAGCACGATGCGCGCGCCCGGCGCCACCGGCACCAGCGGCTTCATGGCGATGCCGCCGAGGCGCCGCCGATGCCGCCCGCCGTCACTTGATGAACTGCGTGTCGGCCAGCTTGCTCAGGTCGGGAATCGACTTGATCACGCCGATCTCGAGCAGCAAGTCGGCCGCCTCCTTGGTGAAGGCGGCGTGCTCGCCGGCGAAGAACTTCTGGTTGGCGGCCCGGTCCTGCCAGCGCAGGTACTTCTGGCTGCTCTCGAACGCCTCGCCGCTCTGCTTGACGTCGGCGCCCATGATCTCGAAGCTCTTCTTCGGCTCGGCCTTGATCATCTCCAC
>DATCGH010000757.1:0-4190 GCA_036509055.1 Caldimonas sp. | reverse complement strand
ACGGCGCAGATCGGCTCGATGAAGGTCCAGGAGGAGACCGACGCGATCCGCACGCTCGGGCTGTCGCCGATCCAGGTGCTGGTGGTGCCGCGCCTGGTGGCCATCATGACCGGACTGCCGCTCCTGGTGTTCGTCGGCGACCTCGCCGGCATCGCCGGCGGCATGCTCATCGCCTCGCTGCAGCTCGACATCTCGCCCACCGCCTTCCTCGCCCGCCTGCACACCGTGCTGCCGCTGAAGGCGGTGGTCGTCGGCCTGGTCAAGGCGCCGGTGTTCGCCGCGTTCATCGCCCTGATCGCCTGCCGCATGGGCCTGGCGGTTGCCCGCGATGCGCGCAGCGTCGGCGAGCACACCACCTCCACGGTGGTGCAGAGCATCGTCTGGGTGATCGTCCTCGACGCCCTCTTTGCCGTCGTCCTGCAGCGCCTGGGAATCTGATGGAGAACGTGCTCGAGGTCCGCGACATCGTCACCCGGTTCGGCGCCGACGTCGTTCACGACGGCGTCAGCTTCGCGGTGCGACGCGGCGAGGTGGTGGCGCTGATCGGCGGCAGCGGCACCGGCAAGTCGGTGCTCCTGAAGGAGATGATCGGCCTGCTGCGCCCGACCTCGGGCAGCGTGCATCTGCTCGGCACCGACGTCTGCCGCAGCAGCGAGGAGGAGATGAACGGGCTTCGCCGCCGCTTCGGCATGCTGTTCCAGGACGGCGCCCTGTTTTCCTCGCTGAGCGTCGCCGAGAACATCGCCGTGCCCTTGCGCGAGCACACCGATCTGCCCGACGCATTGATCGCTCCGTTGGTCGGATTCAAGCTGTCGCTGGTCGGCCTGTCGCCCGACACCGGCCGCAAGACGCCGGCCGAGCTCTCGGGCGGCATGAGGAAGCGCGTGGCGCTGGCCCGCGCGCTCGCCCTCGAGCCCGAGATCCTCTTCCTCGACGAGCCGACTTCCGGGCTCGATCCGATCGGCGCGCGCGCCTTCGACAGCCTCGTGCGCGCCCTCAGCGACAGCCTGGGTCTGACGGTGTTCATGGTGACCCACGACCTGGATACCCTCCTCTCGATCATCGACCGGACGATCGCGCTCTCGACCGGCAAGGTGATCGCCGACGGCCCGGTCGCCGCGGTGATGCGGAGCGACCATCCCTGGATCCAGGAATACTTTTCGGCACGCGCGCCGCACGAGGAAGGAAACCGCTGATGGAACCCGAAGCCAAGTACACCCTGGTCGGCACCTCGGTGCTGGTGCTTCTGGCGATGCTCGTCGCCGCTGTCACCTGGCTCGCGTCGGCGAGTCGCGGCACCGACGTGCAGCGCTACACCATCTACTTCGCGCGCCAGTCGCTGGAGGGCCTGCAGGTGCGCAGCGACGTGCGCATGAAGGGTATCCGGGTCGGCGCCGTCACCGGCTTCTCGTTCGCGCCGCAGCGACCGGGCACGGTCGAGGTCGTGATCGGCATCGACCCCAGCACGCCGGTCAAGGAAAGCACCCGCGCGACCGTCGATCGCAACCTGATCACCGGGCTGGCGACGATCCGGCTGCAGAACGTCAAGGAAGACAGCCCGGCGGTCCCGCGGCCGGCGCCGGGCGAGCGCGATCCGGTGATCGCCGAGGGCGCCTCGACGCTGCAGCAGTTCGGGGATACGGCGAACGAACTGGCGCAGCGCGCCGACGAGACGATGCGGCGCATCAACACGACGTTGTCGAACGAGAACCAGGCGGCGCTGGCCGAGACGCTGGTGAACCTGCGCGACCTGTCGCGCAATGCCCAGGGCGCCGCGGCGCGAGCCGACGCGGCGCTCGTGTCGATCGCCCGCACTGCCGACTCGGTCGGCGTCGCCACCGCCGCACTGAGCCGCGACGTCAATCGCCTCGCCGATCGCTACGACACGGTCGGCGCCGAAGCGACCACGACCCTGCGCGACGCCTCGGCGGCGATGCGCCAGGTCAGCGCCGACGTCTCGCAGCTGTCGCGGCACGCCGAGAGCCTGCTCGTCGACAGCAATGCCGAAGTACGCCTTACCAGCCAGCAGCTGCGCGGCACCGCCGATGCGGTCGGCGTGGCGGCGCGCAAGTTCCGCGATCCGCGCGCCACCTTCTTCGGCCCGGGCGAAGCGAGCCTGGGACCGGGGGAGAGCCGATGAACCGGCGCCGCGCCGCTCTTGGCCTGACGCTCGGCGGCCTGCTCGCCGGCTGCAGCGGATTGAGCGCGCCGCCGGCGCACCGCTACTTCGTCCTCGAGACCGCGCCGACGCGCCTCGCGCCCGGCGCCTTGCAGCGCGATGCGATGCTGCTGGTGGCGCCGACCACGGCCGCGTCGTTCTACGACACCCAGGAGATCATCTACAGCCGCCGCGCCGGCGAGCGGGCCTACTACCAGCTGAGCAGCTGGACCGAGCCGCCGAACCGCAGCCTCGGGACCCAGCTCGCCGCCCGGCTCGCCCTCGGCGGCGCCTTTCGCGGCGCGGTCGAGACCGCCAGCGGCGTGCGCGGCAGCCTGCTGTTGCGCACCCATCTGGTCGAGCTCTACCACGATGCCGTTGCGTCTCCGGGCGCGGCGCGGGTGACGCTGACCGCGGAGCTCAGCGATCCCGCGGGCCGGAACCTGCTCGCCCAGCGCAGCTTCAGTGCCTCGGTTCCGGTCGTCACCTACGACGCAGCCGGCGCCGTCCAGGGCTTCGGCCAGGCGCTCGGCCAGTTGCTCGACGAGGTTGCCGCCTGGGCGGCGCAGGCGGCGGCGGGCGCGCGAGCCGGCTGAGCTGCCGTTCGTCGGAAATCTTTTCGGTGACGATGTCGATCCGGACGTAGCGTCGCGTCATGTCGACGACCCCGGGCGTCGGGGCGAACCGCAACAAGGAGCGACCATGCACTACATCATCCTGATCTACGGCGACGAGAAGAGCTTCGCCATGATGGCCAACGACCCGAAGGCGCAAGAGCAGATGTACGCCGCGTACACCCGCTATGGCGGCGACATGCAGGCGGCCGGCGTGCTGCGCGGCGGCGCCGAGCTGAAGCCGACGCACAGCGCGACCACCGTGCGCGTGCGCAACGGCAAGACCCTGACCACCGACGGCCCGTTCGCCGAGACCAAGGAGCAGCTCGGCGGCTACTACCTGATCGACGTGCCCAATCTCGACGACGCGGTGCACTGGGCGGCGCGCTGCCCTTCGGCGATGGGCGGCTCGATCGAGGTTCGCCCGCTCGGCCACTCGGTGCCGAGCGCCAAGTAGACCTTCCAAGAACGCAGCGCGAAAGGCCGCTCGGCCCGCGCGCTCCACCGAGGCCCGCCATGACTTCATTTCCGACCATCACCGCCACCGTCGCCGCGCTCATCGGCCTGCTCGCTGTGCTGCTTGCGGCGCGCGTCATCGTCTTTCGCGTGCGCTTCAAGGTCAATGCCGGCGACGGCGGGCACGCGCCGCTGGCGCAGGCGATCCGCGCCCATGCCAACCTGGTCGAGCACGCGCCGCTGGCGCTGATCGTCCTGGCCTTCGCCGAGGCGAGCGTCCCCGCCTGGCGCTGGCTGATCATGGTCCTCGGCGTCGTGCTGCTGATCGCCCGCCTGGCCAGCGCCTGGGGTCTCAGCCATTCGCTCGGCGGCAGCACCGGGCGCCAGGCCGGCGCCGGCCTGACGCAGCTCGTCACCGTCGTCGCCTCGCTGCTCGTCCTCTACCGGGCCGCGCTGACGATGTGAAGGCGCCGGGCACGCCGTCGATCGCACGCGCCGACACGACGCCATGCTGACGCCGACCATCGACGGCATCTGCCGCGCCGAGGGTCCGCGCCTGCTGGCGAACCTGATCCGGCGGATCGGCGACTTCGAGCTTGCCGAGGACGCGATGCAGGACGCCTTCGCCAAGGCGCTCGAGCTCTGGCCGGCGCAAGGCCTGCCGGCGGCGCCGGCCGCCTGGCTCACCACCGTGGCCCGGCGCCGCGCCGTCGACCTGCTGCGCCGGCGCGCCACTGGTCCGGTCTACACCGACGAACCGCCCGACATGGCCGCGCCCGAGGCGGAGGTTGGAGGCGTCGACACCGGCGATGCGTGGGGCGTCGAGGACGATCGCCTTCGACTCGTGTTCACCTGCTGCCATCCGGCGATCGCCCAGCCGGCGCAGATGGCGCTGGCGCTGCGCACGCTCTGCGGCCTGTCGACGCGGGAGATCGCCCGCGCCTTTCTCGAGCCGGAGGCGA
>DATCGH010000756.1:0-5557 GCA_036509055.1 Caldimonas sp. | reverse complement strand
GCCGGCAAGCACTTCCGCTGCCCGTACCACGCCTGGACCTTTCGCACCGACGGGTCGCTGCTCAACATCCCGCTGAAGAACGGCTACGACGGCACGGCGCTGCAGGAGTGCGAGTCGGCCAAGGGTCTGGCGACGGTGAAGAACGTGCGCCTCCATCGCGGCTTCATCTTCGTCAAGATCAACGACGTCGGTCCCGGCTTCGAGGAGTACTTCGGCGAGTCGCTCAGCTCGATCGACAACATGGCCGACCGCTCGCCCGAAGGCCGGCTCGAGATCGCGGGCGGGTGCCTGCGCTTCCTGCACCAGTGCAACTGGAAGATGTTCGTCGAGAACCTCAACGACACCATGCATCCGATGGTGGTGCACGAGTCGTCGGCGGGCACGGCCAAGCGGATGTGGATTGACAAGCCCGCCGATCAGCCCAAGCCGATGGCCATCGAACAATTCACGCCTTTCATGTCCGATTACAAGTTTTTCGAGGACATGGGCGTCAGGGTCTTCGACAACGGGCACAGTTTCTCCGGCGTGCACTTCAGCATCCACAGCAAGTACTCGGCGGTGTCGGCCTACGATGCCGCCATGAAGGCCGCCTACGGCGAGGAGCGCGCGGCACGGATCCTCGGCCTGGCGCGACACAACACGGTGTACTACCCGAACCTCACCATCAAGGGCGCGATCCAGGCGATCCGCGTCGTCAAGCCGATCGCCGTCGACAAGACGGTGATCGAGAGCTGGACCTTCCGCCTCGCCGGCGCGCCGCCGGAGATGCTGCAGCGCACGGCGATGTACAGCCGCCTGATCAATTCGCCGTTCTCGGTCGTCGGCCACGACGACCTGCAGGCCTACCGCGGCATCCAGGCGGGCCTGCATGCCAGCGGCAACCCATGGGTCAGCCTGCATCGCAACTTCGATGCCGCCGAGATCGGCCAGGCCGACGTCACCACCGTCGGCACCAGCGAGATCTCGATGCGCAACCAGTACCGGGCCTGGGCGCGCACCATGACGATGTCGATGGGGGCAGCGCAATGAGCGACGTCAGCGAGCGCGAGCTGGTCGACTTCGTGGTGCGCGAGGCGCGGCTCCTCGACGACCGGCGCTACGCCGAGTGGAACGCGCTCTTCACCGACGACGCGATCTACTGGGTGCCGCTGGTGCCGGGCCAGGCCGAGGGCCTCGACCACACCTCGCATCTCTACGAGGACAAGCTGCTGCGCGATCTGCGCATCGAGCGGCTGAAGAGCCCGCGCGCCTTCTCGCAGCAGCCGCCGACACGGAGCCTGCACCTGCTGCAGACGCCGACGGTCGAGCCCGGGGATCCGGCGCGCGCCGACGAGCGTCTCCTGCGCACGGTGTTCCAGTACACCGAGTCGCAGGGCGACGAGATCAATACCTTCTTCGGCGTCTGCTGGCATCGCCTCGTCGTCGTCGACGGCGCGCTGCGCATCCGGCAAAAGCGCGTCGACCTCATCAACAGCGACGCCGCCCTGCCGGCGGTGCAGCTCTTCATCTGAACCATGTCCACCGTCTACGCCGAATTCAAGCGGGTCGCCGCGCGCCGCGGCGACGCGCCCTTCATGCATGTCGAGCCGGTCACCGCCGCGGCTTACGGCATCGAGCCCGGCCCGCGCACCTGGCGCGAGGTCGCGGGCGAGGTCGAGCGGCTTCGCGCCGCCTATGCGAACGCCGGCTACGGGCCCGGCCACCGCGTCGGCCTGCTGCTCGAGAACCGGCCAGCCTTCTTCACCCACTGGCTCGCGCTCAATGCCCTCGGCATCAGCATCGTGCCGATCCACGAGGACATGCGCTCGGCCGAGTGGGGCTACGTCATCAGCCACAGCGAGATGGTGCTGGCGGTCGTGCAGCCGGGCCGCGAGAGCGGCCTGCGCGAGGCGGCGAGCTCCGCCGGCGCCCTGCTGGACACGATCCGGCCCGAGGTCGCCGGGCGGATCCCGGATGCCCGCTCGCCGGTGCGTGGCGTCCAGCAGACGATCGGCCGCGGCACCGAGTGCGCACTCCTCTACACCTCGGGCACCACCGGCAAGCCCAAGGGCTGTCGCCTCGCCAACGGCTACTTCCTGCGCGCCGGCGAGTGGTACCTCGGCCTCGGCGAGCTGGCGACGGTGCGGGCCGACGTCGAGCGCTTCATCACGCCGCTGCCACTCAGCCACATGAACGCGCTCGCGTTCTCCTCGATGGCCGCGATCCTCTCGGGCGGCGTCATCGTCCAGCTCGATCGCTTCCATCCGCGCACCTGGTGGCAGAGCGTGCGCGAGAGCGGCGCTACGGTCGCGCACTACCTCGGCGTGATGCCGGCGATGCTGCTGGCGGCGCCGCCGGGCCCGGCCGACCGCATGCACGAGCTGCGCTTCGGCTTCGGCGCCGGCGTCGACCCGCGCCACCACGCCCCGTTCGAGGCGCGCTTCGGCTTCCCGCTGCTCGAGGCCTGGGCGATGACCGAGACCGGCGCGGCGGCCTGCATCATGGCCAACCGCGAGCCGCGCCATGTCGGCACCCGCTGCTTCGGCCGGGCCGACTTCTTCGTCGAGACCCGGATCGTCGATGTGCGGGGCAACGACATCGAGGTCGAGGTGCCCGGCGAGCTGCTGGTGCGCGCCGTCGGCGACGACCCCCGCGCCGACTTCTTCCTCGGCTATCTCAAGGACGAGATGGCGACCGAGGGCGCCTGGGCCGGCGGCTGGTTCCACACCGGCGACGTCGTCCGGCGCAGTGCCGAGGGCGACTTTCATTTCGTCGACCGGCGCAAGAACGTCATCCGGCGGAGCGGCGAGAACATCTCGGCGGTGGAGGTGGAGAGCGTCCTCGACACCCACCCGGCGGTGGCCGCGAGCGCCGTCGCCGCGACGCCCGACCCGACGCGCGGCGACGAGGTGCTCGCCTGCATCGTCCTGCGCAAGGCGGCCAACCTGCCGGCGCCGGAGAAGATCGCGGCGAGCATCGTCCGCCACGCCCTCGCCCGGCTCTCGTACTTCAAGGCGCCGGGCTATGTCGCCTTCGTCGATGCCTTGCCGCTGACCTCGTCGCAGAAGGTGCAGCGCGGCGAGCTGGCGCAGCTCGCCAAGCGCCTGCCGAGCAGCCCGCAGTGCCACGACATGCGGATGCTCAAGCGTCGGCAGAAGCGGATCGACGCGGCCGCCGGCCAAGGCGGGGTCTCCGCGCTCGGCACGCTCACGAGCGCGGCGGAGCTTTCGGCTGCCGGGGAGCTGAGCGGTGCGGGCACCCTGAGCGGCGCGGGCGGGCTGACGCGCGCCGGCGAGCTCGCAGGCCCGGACGCGGGCGCGCTCAGCGGCATCGCCGGGATCACGCCGCCTCCTGTCCTGAAGCCGAGGACTCCCGCCGCGTCGCCGCCCAGCACCCCTGACGCCGCCCCGAAGGGCGACGACGACGGCGCCTGACGTGCCGCGGGCGTCGTACGAGGGCGTCGCCGTTGCCGTGCCGGTGACGGTGCCCTATCGGCGCTATTCGACCCACGGCGCGCACTGGTTCATCGGCCAAGCCCTGGAGGCCCTGGTGGCGGGCTCCGGCATCGCCAAGGAGCGGATCGACGGCCTCACCGTCAGCAGCTTCTCGCTCGCCCCCGACACCGCCGTCGGCGTCACCCAGCACCTGGGCGTGAGCCCGCGCTGGCTCGATCACATCCCCACTGGCGGCGCCTCCGGCGTGATGGCCCTGCGCCGCGCCGCGCGCGCGGTGCAGGCGAGCGACGCCGACATCGTCGCCTGCATTGCCGCCGACGCCAACCACGTCGAGTCGTTCCGGCAGATGCTCGGCGGCTTCTCGCACTTCGCCCGCGACGCCAGCTATCCCTATGGCTCCGGCGGGCCGAACTCGATCTTCGCCTTCATCACCGCGGCCTACATGCGGGCGCACGGCGCGACCCGCGAGGACTTCGGCCGCATCTGCGTCGCCCAGCGCGCCAACGCGCTGAAGAACCCGAACGCGGTATTCAAGGTGCCGCTCTCGCTCGAGCAGTACATGGACGCGCGGCCGATCTCGGAGCCGATCCACCTGTTCGATTGCGTCATGCCCTGTGCCGGCGCCGAGGCTTTTTTGGTGATGAGCGAGGCGCGCGCCCGGGACCTCGGCCTGGCGCATGTGCTGCTGCGCGGCGCGATCGAGCGGCACAACGCCTTCGCCGACGATCCGGTGCTGCTGCGCGGCGGCTGGCTCGTCGATCGCGACGACCTCTACGCTCAGGCCGGTGTGCGGCCCGAGCAGGTGGACTTCGTGCAGACCTACGACGACTATCCGGTCGTGGTGATGCTGCAGTTCGAGGACCTGGGGTTCTGCGGAAAAGGCGAAGGCCCGGCCTTCGTGCGCTCGCGCAGCCTCACCGACGACGGCGACTTCCCGAACAACACCAGCGGCGGCCAGCTCTCCGCAGGTCAAGCGGGCTGCTCCGGCGGCTTTCTCGGCATGACCGAGGCGATCCGCCAGCTCACCGGCGAGGCCGGCGAGCGCGCGGTGAAGGACGCCGAGATCGGCTTGGTGGCCGGCTTCGGCATGGTCACCTACGACCGCTGCCTGTGCACCGGCGCCGTCATTCTCGGCAAGGCGTCGTCATGACCGCCGCCCTCGCGATCGCAGGGAGCGCGGCATGACCATGCCGCTGATGAAGCCGCGGCGCAAGAACCCGGTGCTGCGCACCCGGCAGATGAACCTGCCGCCGTGGGCGCGCGGCCGCACCGCGCTCGGCATGACCGCGGCCGCCGCCGAGGGCCGGTTCGAGCTGCAGGTGTGCAAGCGCTGCCAGGCGGTGCAGTACCCGCCGCGCGATGCCTGCCACCGCTGCCTCTCGCCCGAGCTGAAGTGGACGCCGCAATCCGGCGCCGGCGAGCTGCTCGCCGAGACCGTGCTCCACCACAGCAACGATCCGTTCTATCGCGAGCGGCTGCCATGGCGGTTGGGCCTGGTGCGGCTCGATGCCGGGCCGACGGTGATCGTTCACCTGCACGGCGACGTCGCGTCGCCGCTGACCCCGAAGCCGGTGCGCGTCCATGTCGGCGCGCGCCTCGACCGCGCCGGCGCCGCGGTGCTGATCGGATTTCCGCCCGAGGAGAGCGAACACATGGCCGACGACAAGATGCTGCGCGAGATGACCAGCGACCCGAAGTTCCGCAAGATCCTCGTCACCGACGGCAAGACCGAGGTCGGCCAGGCGCTGGTCAAGGCGCTCGTGAAGGCCGGCGCCGAGATCGTCTGGGTCGGCCATGCCGAGCCGTGGAAGAAGCTGCCCGGCCTCGACGACATCACGGCGTTGAAGCCGGTGACTCTGGTGCCGCTCGACCTCACCAACGGCCGCTCGGTGAGCGAGCTCGCCGGCGAGATCGGCGGCAAGGTCGACATCGTCGTCAACAACGCCGAGGTCCACCGCGCCTTCGGCATCGCCGCGCGGCGCGGCACCGACGTTGCCAAGGCGGAGATGGACATCAACTACTTCGGCCTGCTGCGCCTGGCGCAGGAGTTCGGTCCCGCGCTGCGCGCGCGCTCGGCCGACGGGGTGACGCATGCGGCGGCCTGGGTGAACCTGCTGTCGGTG
>DATCGH010000755.1:0-3663 GCA_036509055.1 Caldimonas sp. | reverse complement strand
CAGCCGGGCGGCATTCGCCGGATCGAGGTAGTGGGCATTGGTCTCGATCTTGAGCTGCGCGCCGCGCTCGCAGGCACGCTCGACCATGGCGAAGAAGTGCGGGTGGAGCATGGGCTCGCCGCCGGAGAACGACAGGTAAGGAACCTCGCTGTCAAGGAGCTGGTCGAGGACGGCGAAGACCTGGTCGCGGTCGAGCTCGTCGGCGAACGCCTTGCCCGGCCCGCTCTCCTCGATGCAGTGCAGGCAGGCGAGGTTGCACTCGTTGGTGATCTGCCAGGCGACGTAGAGCGGCGCCGCGAGATCCTCCGCCTCGGCGGCAGCTGGTCCGGTCACCGCGTCACCCTTCGATCAGGCCGCGCTGGCGCAGCTCGGCGACGAAGGCCGAGACCTCGCGCTCGATCGCCTCGCCCTGGTCGACGAATCGATCCTTCAGTCGGGCGGCGATGGTCGCTTCGTCGCCGCTGGCGATCTCGCGGACGACGGCCGTCGCCGTCGGATTGAGGGTGAAGACCTTTTCGGATCGCGTCTCGAACAGCACGCCACCGAACTTTTCCTCTCGAAACTTGACGTATTGGGCCAGTCGCACGCTGTCGCTCCCTCGAATCTCGGCTGTGTTCGGCCGGCGCGCAAATCCTAGCACCCGTCGATCCGCGCCGAGCGCGTCGCTGCGGGAAACCCGGCGCTTGGGCCTTGCCCGCGCCCCTATGATTCGCACCACGGCAGCGCGCCCATTCGAACGGCAACGGATCGGCTTCCAGAGGCGGCTTACCGACTGGATTGAATCCGATGCTCATCTTGTCGCGACTCTCGCGGGCGAAGGAATGCCTCCGGACGGCATTTGCCGCGGCGCGGGGGTGGCAGGGGCTCGTCGTCGCCTTGCTGTTGTTCGCAGGCATCCAGGCCGCCCGCTCGGCCGCATTGTCAGGCGGCAGTTTCGTCGAGGCCGACGGCTGGAAGGCCCGCATCACGGTCGACTGCCTGCTCAAGGACAAGGTGTGCGGCAGCTTTCGCTACGAGACGCTGGCGTGCGAAGGCGACCTGATCTATAGCGGCGAGACGCCCACCGGCTTCGCGTTTCGCACCGAGCTGCGCGCCGGGCGCTGCCTGCCCGGCTGCACGCTCCAGGTCTCCAGCGACTTCAAGCGCTATGCCGAGGTGTGCCGGGACAGTCGGCACGAGGGCTTCCTGACGGCCGCCGCCACGCCGGCGACGGTCGGCGTGGCGCCGGCCCCGGCCGGGACGACGACCCGCGCGGCGTCGCCGGCCGTGCCGGCACCGGCACCGCGTGCGTCGCCCCAGACCAAGGGGATGAGCGGGCAGGTGCACTTCAAGTGGGACAACGGCGACGTCTTCGATGGCCAGATGCTCGACGGCAAGCGCCAGGGCAAGGGGCGCATGGTGTGGGCCAGCGGCCAGACCTACGACGGCGACTGGCGCGACGACGTCGCGGTCGGCGAAGGCGCCATGACCTTCGTCAACGGCGATCGCTACCAGGGCCAGGTGAAGGACGGCGTGCCCCATGGCCGCGGCCGGATGCAGTTCTCCAACGGCGACATCTTCGAGGGCCAGTTCGAGCGGAGCATTCCCGACGTGGAAGGCGTGTACATCGAGAAGGACGGCAGCCGCTACACCGGCCAGTGGAAGTCGGGCGTCAAGCACGGCCGCGGCAAGTCGGTCTGGGCCACCGGGCAGGTCTACGACGGCGACTGGATCGCCGACAAGCCCGAGGGCAAGGGAAGCATCACCTTCGCCAACGGCGACCGCTACGAGGGCCAGGTCAGCAACGGCCAGCCGCAGGGCAAGGGGGTCAAGACCTATGCCTCGCAGGACCGCTACGAAGGCAGCTTCGCCCAGGGCGAGGCGAGCGGCGAGGGGTTCTATCGCTGGAAGAACGGCGACACCTACACCGGCGGCTGGCAGAAGGGCAAGAAGGTCGGCATGGGCCGCTACCGCTGGGCCAGCGGCGACTACTGGGAAGGCGAATTCGTCGACGACAAGCGGACCGAATCCGGTCGCCTCTACTTCACGCCGACGGTGGTCGCGGCGAGCGGCGAAGGCACCAAGCTCGCCATCCAGGCCGACGCCATGGCCGGTCCTGCCGAGGGCGGCGCAGCCGGCGCGCGCGGTGCCAAGCCGGGCGAGCGGGCGCTGGACCGCAACCGGCTGCTCGCCATTCCGATGGTCGCCAAGGAGATGCGCGACTGCTCGCGCAAGCAGGGCAGCGACTGCGCCACGCGCGTCGTCGACGACGTGCTCAGCGACAACCTGCAGCAGCACAAGTGGCAGACCATGGCGGCCGAGAAGGGCGCCAAGGGCAAGGCCTCGGTGTTCGAGGTCGACACCAACTCGGTCCTCGAAGCGGGCAACGTCTTCTCCTGGCTGCGCGCCGGCGACGGCACCGCGGCTCGCAACATCGGCATCAAGTACGACTGCCGCGCCCAGACGCTGGAGATCCAGCTGATCTATCACTGCACCGGCAGCCAGGCCTGCGTGCTCGACCCGAGCATCGACAAGTATTCCGGCAAGGTCCTGCCGGCGACCGACATCAAGGGCTGGTTCAAGGAGGCGTGCGAACGCTGATGTCCGAGGAGCCCCCGAGCGATCGAACCCAGGTGATCGGCCCGCCGGCGGCCGAGCCGGCGGCGTCGCGCCTGCATCAGAACGCGCTGCCGGTCGGCACGATGCTGGGCGAGTTCGAGATCATCGACCTGGTCGGCGAGGGCGGCTTCGGCATCGTCTACCTGGCCCAGGACCATTCGCTGCATCGCAAGGTGGCGCTCAAGGAGTACATGCCCGCCCTGCTCGCTTCGCGCGGCAAGGACGCCTCCGTGGCGGTGCGCTCGGAGCGGCAGCGCGAAACCTTCGACATCGGCCTGCGCAGCTTCGTCAACGAAGCGCGGATGCTGGCCCAGTTCGACCACCCGGCGCTGATCAAGGTGTACCGCTTCTGGGAGGCCCACGGCACGGCCTACATGGTCATGCCCTTCCTCAGCGGCCTGACGCTGCAGGATGCGCTCAAGCAGCGAGCCGGTGCGCCGGACGAAACGTGGATCAGGGCGCTGCTGTCGCCGCTGATGGACGCGCTGGCGGTGCTCCACGGGGACAAGGTCTACCACCGCGACATCGCCCCCGACAACATCATGCTGCTCGCCGACGACCGGCCGATGCTGCTCGACTTCGGCGCCGCCCGCCGCGTCATCAGCGACATGACGCACGCGCTGACGGTGATCCTCAAGCCCGGCTATGCGCCGATCGAGCAGTACGCCGACATGCCGGGCATGAAGCAGGGGCCGTGGACCGATGTGTACGCCCTGGCGGCGGTGGTGTATTTCATGATCCTCAAGCGCAAGCCGCCGCCGGCGGTGAGCCGCCTGATGGAGGACAGCTACGAGCCGCTGATGCAGAGCGAGGCGGCGGGCCGCTACAGCGCCGCGCTGCTTCAAGGCATCGACCGCTGCCTCAGGGTCCGGGCCGAGGAGCGGCCGCAGAGCATGGCGGCGATGCGCGAGGCGATCGGTCCGGGGACGATGCCAACCGTAATGCTTCCGGCGACCGCGGCTGCCGTGCCGGCGCCGGCACCTGATCTGCTGCTCGACATCGCCGAGCCGGCGCCCCCGGTGCCCGAGCCGGCCGCCGCGCCCGTGCCCGAACCGGCGGAGCCCA
>DATCGH010000754.1:0-3282 GCA_036509055.1 Caldimonas sp. | reverse complement strand
CATCACGTCGAGCGAGCCCATGGCGCCGGTGTCGGCGATCATCTCCATGCAGAGCTGGGCCTCGCGGTAGGTCGGGCCGCCCTTGACGGTGGTGCCCACGCCGGGGGCGATGTCGGCGTCGAGGAAGTCGACGTCGAAGCTCACGTGCAGGTGGGTGTTTGCGTCGATCGTCGCCAGCGCCAGCTCCATGGTGTGGCGCATGCCCATCTCGTCGATGTAGCGCATGTCGAACACCTCGAGGCCGTTGTCGTGCACGAATTTCTTTTCGCCGGCGTCGACGCTGCGGATGCCGATCTGCCGCACCTGCTTCGGGCTGATCGCCGGCACCTTGCCGCCGATCTCGATCAGCGCCTGCGGGCCGAAGCCGCAGAGGCAGGCGACCGGCATGCCGTGCAGGTTGCCGCTCGGGGTGAGCAGATTGGTGTTGAAGTCGGCATGGGCGTCGAGCCAGAGGACGCGCAGCTTCTTCCCGGTCTCTCGGCAGTAGCGGGCGACGGCGCTGATCGAGCCGATGCCCAGGCTGTGGTCGCCGCCAAGCAGCACCGGCATCCGGCCCTCGGTCAGCTCGGCGTGGACCGCGACATGGACGCTCTGATTCCAGGCGACCACCGCGTCGAGGTGGCGGTAGCCGTCCTCGGGCGGCTTCCACGGGTTGGGCGGGCCGGAGAGGTTGCCGCGATCGAGCACCTCGAGCCCGTGGCTCTCGAGCACCGGGCCGATGTTGGCGACGCGCAGCGCCTCCGGGCCCATGCTCGAGCCGCGCGTTCCGGCACCGATGTCGGTGGGCGCGCCGATCAGGCTGACCTTCCTCTTCATTTCGTCATCGTCTTGCTAGACATCGACCGCGAACTCGCCGGTGGTGGTGTCGGGCAGATCGAACCCGTACTCCTGCGCCAGCACCGCCCAGGCTTCCTCGGCCGTCTCGACGAAGTGGAACAGGTGCACGTCCTCGGGCGAGATCATGCCGGTCTCGACCAGCAGCTCGAAGTTGACGAGGCGGGTCCAGAACTCGCGGCCGAAGAGCAGGATCGGCCGCATCCGCGACTTGCCGGTCTGCACCAGGGTCAGCACCTCGAACAGCTCGTCGAGCGTGCCGAAGCCGCCGGGAAAGCAGACCAGGGCGATGGCGCGCATCAGGAAGTGCATCTTCCGGAGCCCGAAGTAGTGGAACTGGAAGCAGAGCTCCGGCGTGATGTAGGGGTTGGGCATTTGCTCGCGCGAGAGCACGATGTTGAGGCCGACGCTCTTGCCGCCGACCTCGAAGGCGCCGCGGTTACCCGCTTCCATGATGCCCGGACCGCCGCCGGTGACGACGTAGAGCGGCTTGTGCAGGGTGGCCGAGCGGCGCGTGACGAGCGCCGAGAAGCGCCGCGCCTCCTCGTAGAAGCGCGACATCGCGGCCGCGGTTTCGGCAACCCGCAGCGCCTTCGCGTCGCCGGCCGTCTGCGCCGCCTCCAGCGCCTTCTGCGCCACTTCGGGCGCGAGGATCCGGGCGCTGCCGAAGAAGACGACGGTCGCTTCGACGCCCTGCTCGTCCTGCACCATCTCGGGCTTGAGCAGCTCGAGCTGCATCCGCACCGGGCGCAGCTCCTCGCGCAGCAGGAAGTCGGTGTCGGTGAAGGCGAGACGGTACGAGCTCTCCGGGCCCTCGTAGCGGGCGTGGGGGACCTCCTCTTCCTTCTCGGCGTCTTCCTGCGCCGTCGGGAAGATGCGCGTGGGCAGCAGCGCGCCGGGCTTGTCCATCGTTGAAGCCTAACAGGACGCGGCCGGCGCCCCGGGCGCCGCGTCGGGCCGCGGCCGGACGGCGCAGACGGGGCAGTCCGGATCGCGCTCGACCCGCATCTCGGTCCATTCCATGGCCCGGGCATCGAGCATCTGCAGCCTGCCGGCGAGCGAGCTGCCGATGCCGGCAACGAGCTTCAGCGCCTCGGCCGCCTGCATGCTGCCGATGATGCCGACCAGCGGCGCGAACACGCCCATGGTCGAGCAGGCGACGTCCTCGAACGCGGCATCCGGCGGGAAGACGCAGGCGTAGCAGGGCGAGGCCGGATCGCGGGTGTCGTAGACGGAGATCTGGCCGTCGAAGACGATCGCCGCGCCGGCGACCAGCGGCCGGGCGTGGCGCACGCAGGCGGCATTGACCGCCTGGCGGGTGGCGAAGTTGTCGCTGCAGTCGACGACGACGTCGGCGCCGGCCACCAGCGCGTCCAGCCGCTCGCCAGCGACCCGCTCGACCAGCGCGGTCACCTCGATCCGCGGGTTGATGCTGCCGACGCGCAGCGTCGCCGAGATCGCCTTCGGCTCGCCGAGCATCGACAGATCGTGGGCGATCTGCCGCTGCAGGTTGGTGAGGTCGACCTTGTCGCCGTCGACCAGGGTGATCCGGCCGACGCCGGCCGAGCCGAGGAAGAGCGCCACCGGCGAGCCGAGGCCGCCGGCGCCGATCACCAGGGCGTGGGCCGCGGCGATCCGGACCTGGCCCTCGATGCCGATGTCCTCGAGCAGCAGGTGGCGCGAGTAGCGCAGCAGGTCGTCGTCGGTCATGGGCAGCGCAGAAGCGCGAACGCCCGTGGGGCGCACGGGCGTTCGGTGAGGGGAATCGTGTCCTCGCTCAGTTGGTCGTCGCTTCGGCCTTGCGCTCGACCGCGGTCTTGCTGGCGATCACCGTCTTGCCCTTCAGGCGGTTCAGCGCCTGGACGAGCTGGAAGTCCTCGGCGCTGCCGAACTCGAGCGGCGGCTTGGGCGCGCCGTTGCGGGCGGCGAGATCGGCCTCGAGCTTCTTGCGCGCTTCCTCGCGCGCCTTCTCGCGGGCCTCGTCCTTCTGTTCGGCGCCCTGGCCGCTCATCAGGTGCTTGTCGAGGTCGGCCTCGCGGGTGCGCAGCGCCGCGAACAGGTTGCCTTCGGCGGTCTCGTCGAGCATGACGTCGGGAACGATGCCCTTGGCCTGGATCGAGGCGCCGCTCGGCGTGTAGTAGCGGGCGGTGGTGATCTTCAGGGCGGTGTCGGCGGAGAGCTGGCGCACCGTCTGCACCGAGCCCTTGCCGAAGGTCTGCGCGCCCATGATGGTGGCACGGTGATAGTCCTGCAGGGCGCCGGCGACGATCTCGCTGGCCGAGGCCGAGCCTTCGTTGACCAGCACCACCAGCGGCACCTTCTTCAGGCCCTCGGGCAGGCGCTTCAGCGGGTCGGCGCTGCCGCGGCGCATGTAGTACTCAGGCGAGGCCTTGAAGGTCTGCTTGGAATCGGGGATCTGGCCGTTGGTGGTGACCACCACCGAATCGG
>DATCGH010000753.1:0-2573 GCA_036509055.1 Caldimonas sp. | reverse complement strand
ATGCAGCAATGGGAGCACGCCGTGGCTCAGGCGACGCACTGACAGGCTGCTGCCACCACGCTGTCAGGAGCCCCCGCCCACCATGGCGGCTCCCTCCACTCCCGAGCATTGCCATCATGGAAACCGTTCGCCACGCCATCGACTGGTTCGAGATCCCGGTGCAGGACATCGACCGCGCCCAGTCCTTCTACGAAGCCCTGCTCGCCGCGCCGATGCGGCGCGAAACCATCGCCGGCCAGACCCTCGCAGTCTTCGACCACGCCGAGACCGGCGTCGGCGGCTGCCTGATCGCCGGACCGAACGCGCCCCGGCCCGCCGAGGCGGGAACGCTGGTCTACCTGAACCCCGGCTGCGCCATCGAGGTCGCGCTCGCCCGGGCCGAGCGCGCCGGCGGTCGGGTCGCGACGCCCAAGGTGAAGCTGCCCGGCGACATGGGCTGCTACGCCCACGTCGCCGACAGCGAAGGCAACCGGGTCGGCCTGCATGCCGCCGACTGACGAGAAGAGCGGGGGCAGCGCCCCCGGCTGACGCGATGCGCCGCGCCGATCGCCTGTTCCGCCTTGTCCAGCTGATCCGCGGGCGGCGCCTCAGCACCGCCCGCTTTCTCGCCGAACGCCTCGAGGTCTCGGAACGAACCGTCTATCGCGATGTCGCCGACCTCATGGCGCAAGGTGTGCCGATCGAAGGCGAGGCCGGCGTCGGCTATCGGATGCAGGCCGGGTTCGACCTGCCGCCCCTGATGTTCACGCGCGAGGAAGCCCAGTCGCTGGCGGCCGCGGTCCGGATCGCCCGCTCGCGTCTCGACGAGGCGCTGGCCGGCCACGCCGAGACGGCGTTGTCGAAGATCCTCGCCGTGCTGCCGCCCGCGTCGCGCGCCGCGGCCGAGAGCCTGATGGTGTTCGCGCCGCCGATGGCACTCGATGCGGCGACGCGCGAGCGGCTGCGCCTGCTGCGCGAGGCCACCGAGCAGCGGCGCAAGGTGCGCCTCGCCTACCGCGACCTGAAGGACGTGGCGAGCGAGCGCACCGTGCGGCCGCTCGGCTGCGTCTACTGGGGCGAGGTCTGGACGCTGGCCGCATGGTGCGAGACCCGCGTCGGCTTGCGCAACTTCCGGGTCGACCGGATCGCCGCGCTCGACGTGCTGGACGAGCGCTTCCGCGACGAGCCCGGCAAGACCATGGCCGATCTGCTGCGCCAGGTCGAGCTCGAGCGGCGCGGCGGCGGCTAGCGGACCGCCGCGTGCTCGCCGCCAACCGCCTCAGTGCGAGCTGGCGGCCGGGGCCTTCTGCGCCGCCGCCGCCAGCGCGGCCAGGTTCTTCTCGAAGGCGTCGAGCGCCTTCTCGAAGTTCTCGAACTCGCGCACCTGCGGCCAGCCGGCGGCCTTTTCCTGCGCCAGCTTCTTCAGCCGCGCGATCAGCTCGGCGGGCGCGCCGGCGTCCTTGATCAGCTTGCCGACGCGCACCAGCTCGCGGTCGAGGGCCGAGCCGTCGGCGGAGAGGCGCGTTGCCACCTTCTGCAGCCGGCGCAGCATCGGCACGGTCGCGCTCTGGATCGCCTTCACGTCGAGCTTGGCCAGGGCGCCGTTCTTCGCCGCGTCGACGAAATCGAGCTCGGCGCGCAGCACCGTGCGACAACGCTGCGACGGCACCGAGCCGATCGCCGACTCGGCCAGGGCGAGCATCGACTTGAAGCCGGTGCCGAGCCAGCTCGAGACCGCGAGCGCCGACTTCAGGCGCTTCTCGAACCCCTCCATTTCCTCGTCGAGATCGTCCATCGCGGCGCCGGCGTCGGCGTCGCTCTTGGTCTTCTCCGCCTTGTCCATGCGGGCGCGCAGCGCCGACTGCTCGGCGAACATCATCTTGGCCAGGGCCGGATCGCCGATCTTGCCGATGTCGAGCAGGGCGCTCGCGAGCGCGGCGCTGACCTTGTTCTTGAGCTCGATGCGACGGTAGTACCAGAAGGCCTCCGCGGCGCGCTTTTCCATCGTCTTGACCAGCGCCTCGCCGGTCTTGACGAGAGCCATCAGCGTCTTCGTGGCCGCCGGCGACGGATCGCGCTTCGCGGCCTCGACCTTGGCCTTGAACGTCTTGACGTCGCCCGCGGACTCGGTCTTCTCCCGCTCGGGACCGAAAGCCTTGAAGCCTTCGTCCACGGCTTTCATTACGGTGTCGATCTTCGCGATCGCCTGTTGCCTGGCCTTGTCCACGGGGGCGTTCTTGGTCGTCATGATGATTCTTTTCCTCGGCAGCGCGGTGGTTGGAGGGCGGGCGCCCGATCTGGCGTCCCGCTGCGACCCGGTTGCTCCTGCCGGCGTGACCGGGGTCGATGGCCGCCATCATTGCGACCCGCGGTATCGGCGCCGCTTCGGCCTGGCCGGCGCCGGGTTTCATTTGTTTCACCGCCGCCGGCGGCAGCACAACAAACGAATCGTCCGGCGTCGCCGCGGCGCGGCAAGGCCTCGATAAACTGCGGCCAGCATTTCGCGACAGAGGAGTGAGATGGTCCAGGCGGCATCCGGCCCGCAGTTGCTCGTCGTCGACGACGAGCCTGAGCTGCGCTCCCTGCTGGTCGAG
>DATCGH010000752.1:0-5354 GCA_036509055.1 Caldimonas sp. | reverse complement strand
TTCATCGCACCCTCCACAGGCGCGATGATACTTCCCATTTAAACGTTACAGTCCACTAGTGGCCCAAGAGTACGGTGCTCGACATCCTGTTGCACTCGCCGAGATCGATGACCAAGCACTACCGTGTTGCGGCAACGTTTGACGTGGGCTCCTGGCCCACCGCACTTCCGCTTGTGGCCATCCTCCGCGGTGTCGAGCCGCACGAAGCCGCCGCGCACGCCGATCCTCTGTTGGAGGCCGGCTTTGATTGCATCGAGGTACCCACCAATTCGCCCGGCTGGGCCGACAGCGTCCGGGCGATCGGTGCGGTCGCGGCCGGGCGCGCGCTGGTCGGCGCCGGCACGGTCCTCGGCGCCGATGACCTCGACTTGCTCATTGCCGCCGGCGGCCGGATGGCCGTCTCGCCCCACACCGACGAAACCCTCATCGAAGACGCGGCCGGCCGTGGCTTGTTCGTACTGCCCGGCGCCATGACCGCCAGCGAAGTATTTGCCGCCCATCGAGCCGGCGCGCACGCCGTCAAGCTCTTTCCGGCGGCACAACTGGGCGCGGGCTATGTCAAGGCGCTGCGCGCCGTGCTGCCGCCGGACCTTTCGCTGCTCGCAGTGGGTGGCGTGAATCCCGACAACCTGGTCGACTTCCTCCGCGCCGGTTGCGTCGGGACGGGCCTGGGCGGCGACCTGTACCGTCCCGGTCAGTCCGCTCGCGAGACGGCGGCACGGGCACGGGATTTCGTCGCCGCGTGGCACGCGGCCCAACCGGCCTGACCCATCCATTCCCGCGGAAACGTCGCCGAATGGAGACCTCGAACTCCGCTCCTGTGCCGCAGGACGCGGCCGCTCTGGTCGCGCTCGACTGGGGCAGTACTTCGTTGCGAGCGTTCCTCATGGATGCAGCGGGTGGCGTTATCGCCGACCGCACCAGCGACGACGGCGCCTCGCGCCTTGCCGGTGGACCCGCCGAGTTCGAGAAGGCGCTGCGACGACTGGTCGGCGATTGGCTGCAGGCTCAGCCTCGCGTGCCGCTGCTGGCCTGCGGCATGGTGGGCAGCCAGCACGGTTGGCGCGAGGCGCCCTATGCCGGGTGCCCCGTGGCGGTGGACGCGCTGGATCGCCATTCGATCGTTGCCGACGGAACCGATGGTTTGCAGGTACGGATCATCCCCGGTGTGTGCTTTACGGCGGACCACCATGTCGCCGACGTCATGCGCGGCGAGGAAACACAGATCGCCGGGCTCCTGTGCACGCACCCTGCGTTGGCCGCACGCTGCCGCGTGGTGTTGCCAGGCACCCATTCCAAGTGGGTGGAGGTTCGGGACGGATGCATCGTGTCCTTTCGCACGTGCATGACCGGGGAATTGTTCTCGCTGTTGCGAGAGCATTCCGTGTTGGGGCGGCTGATGCCGCCGGCAACCGACTTCCATGCCGAAGCCTTCGACGAGGCACTGCAGCGCGCACGCGATGACGCAGGCCTGGGACTTTCGTGGGACCTGTTCTCGGTTCGGGCTCGTGCCCTGATGCGCCAGCTTGAAACAGCGGCACTTCCCGACTACCTTTCCGGCTTGCTGGTAGGGCACGAGGTGGCTGGCGCACTTCGGGCCGTGCCTCGAGACGAACCGCTGGCCCTGGTCGGTGACCCCGTCCTGTGCGATCGATACGTGCGGGCGTTGCGGGTTCTGGGTCACCCCGCCACCGTCATCGCCAGGAACACTGCGCCGCAAGGCTTGTGGCGTCTTGGGTGCCGCGCACGGCAGGTTGCGTCATAGCGAATGTCCGGCTAGGCAAGCAAACTCGTCGGTCCGGATACGACCCAATCGGGACAACCGCCATGCCGGTCTTCGGTGAGGCGCGCTGCTGCGGTCTCACCCCGCCCCTCTCCGAGCGTAAAGAGATCATTCGCCCTGACTCGTCTCCGACGGCGTCGGAAAGTGTTCTTGAATCCACGCTTGCCACAGCGGTGTCTCTCGGGCGGCCGTCTCGGCCGCGTCATCTCCGTAGTGGTAGAAGTTCAGCGCCACCATGCTCGGGCCGCCGCAGTTGAAGGCGCCCAGGGCGGCTACCCCCGGCCCCGGCTGGTCGAGCCGCAGGAGCGCGTCGTACGGATTCTGGGCGACGTACTCCATCACGCCGCTGCGCGCCGGGACACCCGCGGGCGTCGTCCAATGCTCACCGGCGCTCAAGCCTTTCACTCCCAAGGCCGTGGTCAGCTTTTCCCAGGCCTCCGCTTCGGCTCCCGCGACCGGAGCCACGAACTGCATGAGCGCTGAGCGTTGGCCGCGGAAGTGCGTGAGATAAATCCGCAGGGTGCGGAAGAAGCCGGGCCAGCCGGATTCGGTGGCTTCGAGCTGGTTGTCCCAATCGTCGGTGCTGGCAAAGAGGCTATGGACCACGCGGACGACGCACACACCACCCGCGCGCGCTTCCACGCTCCACTCGGTCGCGATGGGCGGCGAGCCACCCCAGCCCTCGCCCTGCGCGCTAAACATCCGCGGCGGATCCCAGGCCGTCACCGCAGACCGGGGCACCAGGCCGGGGCCGAAATTCGACCTCACCGCGACGGGCCTTCCGTCGCTCTCCTCGAACTCCGTCGGCACGAACCAGGACGAGACACCGGGCCCGGTAGCAATGGCCTGCCACACTTCCTCCGGCGTGCCGGGGACCACGACTTCGACCTGAACTGAACGGCGCCCGGAGGCTTCTTTCTTCACGCTCATGATGGCTCCTTGGGATCGGGTTTCTTTGGCAGAGGGTGCGCCACGACCGTGACGCGATGCAGGCGGCCGCCGGGGGCGGACTCGTCGTGGTACTTCGAGACGAGTTTCGCGACGGCCTCGGTGAGTTCATTGCTGAACGCCGCCCGATCGCTCGCCGACCGGAAGCGAACCTCGGTATCCACCGCCAGGGTCGCCAGGCGTTTGCCCGTGTCTTTCGCGCGGCGAACCAGGTCGCCCACCTCGCCGACGACCCGTGCGCCAAGGGCAATGAGGTAGCTCGCGGAAAGCCTATCGACCTCCCGACTCGGGTCCGCGGCGATGGGGCCCAGGGCGCCCGGCGAGACAACGTAGGAAGCAGCCGTCGCCACGAGCAGCCGCTCTGTCAGCCCGCCCCACTTGCGTTCGTGGGCCAGCTGCACCAGCCCGTGCGCCTCCAGCGCGTTCAAGTGGTAATTGACTTTCTGTCGAGTCAGGCCGACCCGCGCGGCCAGAGCCGCCGCCGAGGCGGGCGCGGCCAGCTCCGAGAGGAGTCGACTCCGCATGGGCTCCAAAGCCACGGTCGCCGCTGCCGGATTTTCGATGACTTGGATGTCGAGCACGAACGAGATGATGGTATTGACAACTTTAGTTGTCAATACCATCTGAACAAATGAAACAAGGGAACGCTGCCGCTGTAACGGGCGCGAAGCGCCGAGCCCCGAGCATTCCGGTCACGGACTCCCGCACCCGTCGCCCCCGTCACAGGAACAACAATCAAAGGACACACCATGGGTAGCCTGCTTGCCGTCTTGCACCTGTCGCCGCCGAAGGCCCTGCGTTCCGCCGCAACGGCGGACCGGCGCGAGATGGAGATGGTCGAAGACAAGGGGGCGCACTGGGTCGACCGGGAGGTCGACGAGCGGGAAATCGCCGCCTTCATGGCCGGCGCCATCGGCCGGATCGACAAGCCGGCCGCCAACGCCCGCCCCGAACGCTCGAAGGCGCCGCCGGCCGACTCGCCGATCGAGGTGCCGTCGCAGCCCGCCGGAACGGCGGTGCAGATTCCGGTCTCGCTGTCGGTCAAGATCGGCAAGAAGTTCAAGTACGTCGAGATCGAGAAGCTGAAGATCGAAGGCGAACTCAAATTCGAGGACGCCGGCGAGTCCGGTGCGGTGAAGACCGCCGACGTGATCGGGGTGTCGCTCGACAAGCGCAAGCTGGCCCCGTCGAAGAAGCTCGAGATCGACCTGAAGAAGGTGAAGGAATTGCTCCTCGGCCAGGCGCACGAGGAGAGCAAGAACGCCAGCATCAAGGTCGACCCGAAGCTCGAGTGCAAGCTCGGCCCGGGCGAACTCAGCGTCGCGCTCGGCATCAGCGTCTCCACCAGCTGGTACACCGGCTCGGCGAAGTTCGTCGCGGTGGCGAAGGAGAGCGGCAAGGATTGGGAGTTCGCCAACTTCCAGGTCGCGCCCATCGGTGCCCAGTTCAAGGACAAGCCGATCGATCTAAACGGCGTGAAGGGTAAGGTGAGCGGCAAGGTCACGGTCGTCCTGGTGCTCAAGCCGGTGTGGGGTGCGATCGGCGCCGACGTGGCTGCGAAGATCGGCCGCCCGGTGCTCACGACGCTGGCCGAAGCGCTGACGGCCGAAGCGGCGATCGTGGCGGGCTTCGTCGCGGGAGCCGCCGCGCAGGTGTTCGCCTACGCGAAGTCGGTCAGCGAGTGGCGCGACGTGCGCGACTGCGCGCAGGCTGCCGAGAACGGGTGGCTGTCGTTCCGCGCCGGCTTCGCGTCGGCCTATGGCCTGAGGTGGGAGGACGGCGGCGCCGCCGAGCTACACAAGCAAGGCGCCGCTGCGGCAGTCGCGCTGCTCGAGGCGCGCCTCGCGGCGACGCGCAAGCAATTGCTGACCAAACGTGGCGCGCTGCCGATCGACTTCGACACCGAGTGGCGCGCGACGATGAAGGAGGTCGCAGCGAAGAACCCGGACGGCCTCGGCATCTGGATCCAGCGCAACTTCCGGCGCCAGATCCTCGAGGGCTTCCTGCGGGCGTACGCGCAGGAGCACGGCGACGACTACATGTTCGAGCAGAACGCTCGTGCGCTGCGCACGCTGCTGGGAGTGGGCCGCTGAGGCAAGAGGCCGTCACGCATGCGACGGCGTTCGCGACTGCATCGTCTCCTGAAGGACGCCGTGCCGCTGATCGAGCACGTGCGCCTGAATGCCCTCGCCCCGGCTACTTGACGGTGTAGCCGCGCCCTTCCAAGCAGGCCGCACGCGCTTTCTGGTAGTTCGCCATGCCGGCTTGCGACTGCTGCGTCGTCGCCTGGGTCTGCTGTTGCGCCGCCGCGTTGTTCTGGCGTCGGCTCTGCCCCCGTGCAGCCGCCGCACCTACCGCCGCGCCGGTGCTTGCATCGTCGGCGATGACCTCGCCAACCACTGCACCCCGTGCCGCGCCGCGCGCGCCGGCGCCCGGCGTGGTGCCGGTGGCGGTGGTGGCCGGCTTGGCCGTCGCCGGTGGTGGCGGCGGATTGGCCGGGTCGTACTTGCTCTGTCCGACGGCCCAGGTGTGGCACTCGCCTTCGTCCTTCTTCTGCTGGTCGGGCGATTGGCCCTTGGCGGGATAGACGACGGTTTGTGCGCTGGCGCCGACGGCGAAGAAG
>DATCGH010000751.1:0-8279 GCA_036509055.1 Caldimonas sp. | reverse complement strand
CTGGACCCGGCAGCTCGCCGGCCTGGTCGGCTCGGGGCTGCCGCTGGAGCGCGCCCTCTCCGCCCTCGGCGACGAGGCCGAGGACGGCAAGCAGCGCGAGCTCGTCGCCCACCTGCGCAGCGAGGTCAACGCCGGCTCGCCCTTCGCCCGCGCCCTGGCGAGCGCGCCGCGCGAGTTCGACGAGGTCTATCGCGGCGTCGTCGCCGCCGGCGAGCAGAGCGGCGCACTCGGCCGCGTGCTCGAACGCCTTGCCGACGACCTCGAGGCGCGCCAGGAGCTGAAGGGCAAGCTCATCGGCGCGACGTTGTACCCGGCGATCGTCTCGCTGATCGCGGTCGTCATCGTCATCTTTCTCGTCACCTATGTCGTGCCGCAGGTGGCGACGGTGTTCGCCAGCTCGAAGCGGGCGCTGCCCTTTCTCACCCTGGTCATGATGGGCGTGAGCAGCTTCCTGCGCAGCTGGGGCTGGCTGCTTCTGCTTGCCATCGCCGGCGGCGTGACCACGCTGCTGATGGCGTTGCGCAACGAGCCGTTCCGCGAGCGCTTCGATGCCGGCTGGCTCAACCTGCCGCTGATCGGCCGCCTCTCCCGCGGCTACAACGCGGCGCGCTTCGCCGGCACCCTGGCGATGCTCGCCGGCGCCGGCGTGCCGATCCTGAAGGCCCTGCAGGCGGCGGCCGAGACGCTTTCCAACCGGGCGATGCGCGCCGATGCGATGGATGCCCTGGTGCAGGTGCGCGAAGGCGCGCCGCTCGCCTCGGCGCTCGCCGGCAAGAAGCGCTTCCCCGGCATCCTGGCGATGTTCTCGCGTCTCGGCGAGCAGACCGGCCAGCTGCCGACGATGCTCGAGCGCGCCGCCAAGCAGCTCTCGGCCGAGGTGCAGCGCCGGGCGATGCAGATGGCGACGATCCTCGAGCCGCTGCTGATCGTCGGCATGGGCGGCGTGGTGATGATGATCGTGCTCGCCGTCCTCCTCCCCATCATCCAGCTGAACAGCTTCGTGAAATAGCGGTTCCGGCTGTTTCACTTGCTGTTCCGCTGCGCGACAGGGCTGCTCCCTCCGGCTTCGCTCCCCTCCCTCCGAGAGGGAGGGGCGGACGCCTTTGGCGTCCCTTTGGAGTCGTGACACCTATGATGAGACGCTATGCCGGCATCGCTTGAAGGTCAGTTGGTCGTCGCGATCTCGTCGCGGGCGCTGTTCGACTTCGAAGAGGAAAACCGCCACTTCGAGGCCAACGACGACCGGGCCTACATGCAGCTGCAGCTCGAGCGCATCGACCAGGCGGCCAAGCCGGGGGTGGCGTTCTCGCTGGTGCAAAAGCTCCTCGCCTTCAACGACGCGACGACCCAGCGGGTCGAGGTCGTGATCCTGTCGCGCAATGACCCGGTCTCGGGCATGCGCGTGTTCCGCTCCGCCCAGGCCTACGGCATGCCGATCCAGCGCGGCGTGTTCACCCGCGGCGAGTCGCCGTGGCGGTACCTGCGGCCGCTCGCCGCCAACCTGTTCCTCTCGACCAACGAGACCGACGTGCGCTCTGCCCTCGAGACCGGCGTGCCGGCGGCGCGCGTCTATCCGCACTCGGCCCGGGCCTCGGACCGGCATCCGAACGAGGTGCGGATCGCCTTCGACGGCGACGCCGTGCTGTTCTCCGACGAGGCCGAGCGGGTCTACCAGTCGGGCGGCCTCGACGCCTTCCAGGCGCACGAGCGCGACCACTCGGAGACGCCGCTTGCCGCCGGGCCGTTCCAGCCGCTCCTGCTCGCGCTGCAGCGGCTGCAGCACGAGCCGGTGCACGGCATGCGCATCCGCACCGCGCTCGTCACCGCGCGCAGCGCGCCGGCGCACGAGCGGGCGATCCGCACGCTGATGGAGTGGAACGTCGAGATCGACGAGGCGATGTTCCTCGGCGGCCTGGCGAAGGGCGAATTCCTGCGCGAGTTCGAGCCGGACTTCTTCTTCGACGACCAGACCGGGCACATCGAGAACGCCGCTGCCCACGTGCCCTCGGGGCATGTCGCCGCCGGCGTCTCCAACCCGCGCGACACGGGCTGAAGAGCTCCCGCGTCAGCGCAGGTTGCCGGTGTGGCCGAGCGAGTAGCGGCCGGGCTGCGGCCAGACCGTGAGCCCGTGCGGCTCGCGGCCGACCTTGATCTTGTCGACCGTGCCCTGGGTGGTCTCGATGCGGTAGACGACGTCGTCGAAGCGCCCCGAGAGCCAGAGGTACTTGCCGTCGGCGCTGACGTTGCCCATGTCCGGGCTGCCGCCGCCCGGGATCGGCCAGGTCTGCAGCACCTTGCCGCTGGCGAAATCGATCACCGAGACGCTGCCCGGGCCGGCCGGCTTGCCGTGGATCTCGTTGCTGCCGCGATTGGCGACGTAGAGCTTCTTGCCGTCCCGGCTCGGATACAGGCCGTGGGCGCCGACGCCGGTATCGATGAAGCCGATCTGCCTGAAGGTTTCGCCGTCGACGACGTGCACTCCGTCGGCCATCATGTCGGCGACGTAGAAGCGCTTGCCGTCGGGCGAAATGCGGATGTCCTGCGGCATGCCGGGCGTGGTGCAGATCTCGCCGGCGCCGGCCGGGTCGGGCATCTTCTTCGGCTTCTTGCCGGGCTTGTCGATCACGGCCAGGACTTCGGGGCGAGCGAAATACTTGCTCAGGCGCAGGGTGGCAAGCACCTTGCGATTGACCAGATCGATCTTGGTCACCGAGCCGTTGAACTCGCAGGTGAAGATCGCGAACCGGCCGTCGATCGAGAAATCGGCGTGGTTGAGGCCGGCGCAGGCGGGTGTCGGCACCGAGCCGCCGAGCTTCATCGTCTGCGGGTCGCGGAAGTCGAGCCGCTTGTAGGCCTCGGCGACGACGATCGCCTCCTTGCCGTCGGGCGTCCAGTACATGTTGTACGGGTCGTCGACGGCGATCGACTTGCCGGGCTTGCCGGTCTGAGGGTCGATCGGCGTCAGGCTGCCGTCGGTCCGGCCCTCGGCGTTGTTGGCCACCCAGAGCGTGCGCAGGTCCCAGGCCGGCACGACGTGCTGCGGATGGACACCGACCTTGTAGGTGTCGATCACCTTCAGGGTCTCGGGATCGATCACCGACACCGTGTTGGCGGCGCGGTTCGGCACGTAGACCCGCGCCAGGGCGCCGGCGACCGCCGGCCCGAGGCGACCCGCCCCGGTCTCGCTGTAGAGGTTGTTGCGGTCGGGAACGCCGGGCATGCCGGGCACCGGGACCACGGCAGCCGCCGGGGCCGGATCGGTCGCCGGCTGCGCGCCCACCCACCAGGCGGCGGCGGCGAGGGCGGCGAACACGCCCGCGCCGAGGGCGGGCCGGATCATCTTGTGCATGCGGGAATGGGTCGTGGGGAGGGGAGGAAGCCGTCGATTATCGAACGACAGCCTTGCGGATCGCGTTGACGCTGGCGGCCACGATCAGGTCGACGCCGGCCTGGCCAAGGGCGGCGGTCGAGGGTCGAGGATCGCCATAGGTGCCGTCGGCCGCGGCCGGGGGCTGCGCCAGCCGGTCGGCGCGCACCAGGCGCGGGTCGACGGCCAGCATCAGCGAGGTGTCGGCGCTGCCGGCGTGGGTGCCGATCTGGGCGTCGCTGAGGCCGCGCTGGCGCAGGGCGGTGGCGAACGGCTCGGTCGCCGCCTTGTAGTACTCGGGGATGAAGCGGACCCGGACCTGGGTCGCCGCCCACTCGCGATTCAGCTTCGCCGCGACCGCGGCGAGATCGGACTGGTAGCCGCCGTGGTCGCCGATCAGCACGATGTCGCGAAAGCCCGCGCGGCGGAGGCTGCGCGCCGCACCCTCGAGCACGCCCTTGAACGCCTCGGGCGTGACCGAGATCGTGCCGGCGAAGCGGATGTGCCCGCTCGCTCCGGCGACGTCGCCTTCGGGCACGTAGGCGACGACCGGTGCCACCAGGGCATTGCCGAGCTGGGTCGCGATCCGTCCGGCGAGCACGTGGGCGCGGACGTTGTGCTTGCCGAGGGCCATGTGCGGTCCGCTCTGCTCGGTGCCGCCCACCGGCACGATGACGGTCGTGTGGCCGGCGGCGACGGCATCGCGGACCTCCGTCCAGGTCATGTCCTCGAGGAAGACGGTCGCCTCGGCGGCGCCCGCGAGCGTTGGCAGCAGCAGCGACAGGACCAGGGCGAGGACGGCAGAGACCGTTTTCATGAAAGAGATTCCTAGGAGATGCCGTAGCCGCGCAGGCGTTCGAGATCGAGCACCCGCACGCCACCGTACTCGACCCGGATGACGGCGCTCTCGTCGAGCCGCTTCAAGGCCTCGTTGACCCGTTGCCGCGACAGGCCCACCAGGTAGCCGAGCTCCTGCTGGGTGATGCGCAGCAACGAGCCGACGCCCGGATAGAGGACCGGATGGAACAGCGCGGCGAGGCTGCGCGCCACGCGCGCGTCGGGGTCGCCGAGCCGGTCGATCTCGCGCGCGGCGATGAACTGGCCGAGCCGCTCGTTGAGCTGCTGGACGATGAAGCGGTTGAACGGGATGCTGCGGTCGAGCAGCCAGTGGAAGGTGTCGACGCTCAGGCCAGCGACCACGCTCTTGCGCAGCGCCTGGATGTTGTAGCGGTAGGCCTCGCGCTTGATCACCGTGCCTTCGCCGAACCAGCCTCCGGGCGCAATGCCGGTGAAGGTGACCGGCACGCCCATCGCGGTGTCGTTGCTCATCTTCAAGAGGCCGTCGACCACGCCGAACCAGTAGGTGACCGGCCGGCCGACCCGGCACAGGAGCTCGCCCACCTCGACCTGCACCACCTTCAGGTCGGCCAGGGCGCGCTCGCGCTCGTTCGGCAACAGCGCCTGCAGCCACGCCATCTCGGCCAGCTCCGGCGGCTCGGGCGTGCGCGCTCGGGCAAGCAGGTAGGCGGCGGACGAGGAGCGCGACACGGTGCGGCGATTGTCCTCGCCACCTCTTGACCAAACAAGTGTTTGTCTTTCTAATGGCGCCGATGGATTCCGCCCGCCGCCGCGGCCACAGCCGCCTGCCGCAACTCCTCGACGAAGCGGCCCGCGCCTTCGCCTCGCGCGGCTTCGCCGCCGCGTCGGTGCGCGAGATCGTCGGCCCGATCGGCATGCTGCCGGGGTCGCTGTACTGCCACTTCGCGACCAAGGAAGCGCTGCTGGTTGCGGTTTACAAGGAAGGGGTGGAGCGGATCTCGGCCGCGGTCGACGCCGCGGTCGCGCCGCTGACCGAGCCGTGGGCCCGGCTCGAGGCCGGCTGCGTCGCCCACCTCGCGTCGCTGCTCGACCAGACCGACTACTCGCAGGTCGTGATCCGGGTGCGGCCGAGCGATGCGCCGGCGGTGGCCGACGAGTTGATCGCGCTGCGCGACGCCTACGAGAAGCGCTGGACGACGCTGATCGCGGCCCTGCCTCTCGATCGCTCGGTCAGCCGCTTGGACCTGCGCCTGTTCCTGATGGGGGCGCTCAACTGGAGCCAGACCTGGTACCGCGACGATGGCGGGTCGAGCCCGGCGAAGATCGCCCGGCGCTTCGTCGGCCTGCTGAAGAGCGGCCTGGCCGAAAAGAGGAAGGAAACCGCATGACCCTCGAAGACGGCTTTCGCCCGCGGGTGCTGGTCACCAAGATCGGCCTCGATGGCCACGACCGCGGCAGCCGGATCGTCGCCGCCGCCTGCCGCGACGCCGGCATGGAGGTGATCTACACCCCGCCCTGGCAGACCATCGCCGCGGTCGTCAAGCTCGCGCTCGAGGAAGACGTCGACGTCGTCGGCATTTCCTCGCTCGCCACCGACCACCTGATCGTGCCCAAGCTGATGAGCGCCCTGCGCGATGCCGGCCTCGGCCACATGCGGGTGGTCGTCGGCGGCATCGTTCCCGACAACGAGGAGGCGATGCTGCTGCAGAGCGGCGTGCGCCAGGTGTTCCATCCGGGCGGCACGATGGATGCAATCACCGCGCGCATCCGCGCCTTCGCGCTCGAGGCCCGCCAGGCCGGCGCCCACGCCGACGAGGGAAGCATGCCATGAACAAGCCCGTCGAATCGCCGTTCGCCGCCGCCGGCGCCGCCGACGCCAAGGCGCGGTGGGAGCGCGAGTACCGCGAATCCATCGGCACCGACCGCGCCACCGAGAACGTCTCCGGCGTCCCGGTCCGTCCCCTCTACGGCCCGGACGACTGGGCGGCGTACGGCCAGGCCGACCCGCTCGGCTTCCCGGGTCAGCCCGACTACACGCGCGGCATCTACGCCACCATGCACCGGGGCCGCACCTGGACCCAGCGGCAGCTGATCGGCCTGGGCACGCCCGCCGACTACAACGAGCGCCTTCAGGGAATCATGGCGCGCGGCGCGACCGCGGTCTCGCTGATCCCGTGCAACTCGGTCTATCGCGGCTACGACATGGATTCGGTCGAGCCCGAGCTGCTCGGCACTTGCGGCGTGGTGGTGAACAACGCCGACCACATGGACCGCTGCCTCGAGGGCGTGGACCTGAACCGCATTTCCTGCGCCCTCAACGACCCGTCGCCGTTCACCCTGCTCGCGTTCATGCTCGTCACGGCGGAGCGCCGCAGCGTCGACTGGAGATCGGTCACCGGCACCTCGAACCAGAGCGACTACCTCTCGCACCACGTCGCCAACCACATGTTCTACCGGCTCTCGCTGCCGGGCGCGCGCCGGGTGCTGCTGGACCACATCGCCTTCTGCAACGAGAAGGTGCCACGCTGGAACCCGATGTCGGTTGTCGGCCAGCATACGCAGCAGGCCGGCGCGACGCCGGCCGAGGCGATGGCCTTCACCCTCTCGACCGCGGTGCAGAACGCCGAGGACTGCATCGCCCGCGGCATGGACCCCGACCTGTTCCTGCCGCGCTTCACCTTCTTCTTCGACATCTCGCTCAGCTTCTTCGAGGAGATCGCCAAGTTCCGCGCCGGCCGCCGCATCTGGGCGCGACTGGCGCGCGAGCGCCTCGGGGCGAAGAAGCCGCCGGCCTGGCGCTTCAAGTTTCACGCCCAGACCTCTGGCGTCGACCTCACCCGGCAGCAGCCGCTCAACAACATCGCCCGGGTCGCGGTGCAGGCGATGGCCGGCATCTTCGGCGGCCTGCAGTCGCTGCACACCGACGCCTACGACGAGGCCTTCCAGGTGCCGAGCGAGGCCGGCGCGCGCATCGCCGTCGCCACCCAGAACATCCTGCGCGAGGAAGCGCATCTCACCGACGTGATCGATCCGCTCGGCGGCTCGTTCTACGTCGAGTCGCTGACCGATGCGATGGAGGCAAAGATCCTGGCCATCATGAAGACGATCGACGACGCCGGCGGCATGTACAAGGCGGTCGAGTCGGGCCTGGTGCAGCGCATGATCGGCGCCTCCGCCTTGCGCTTCCAGCACAAGGTCGACAGCGGCGAGCAGACGATCGTCGGCGTCAACGCCTATCGCGCCGACGACGACGCCGCGACCCGGCCGGCGGTCGAGCGGCCCCACCCGGCGAAGATGCAGGCCCACCTCGATGCCTTCGCCGCCTGGAAGGCGCGCCGCTCGGCGGCGGCGGTGAACGCCGCGCTCGACGCGCTGACTCGCGCCGCGGAGGACCCGAAGGCGAACGTCTTCGCCGCCGTCGTCGATGGCGCCCGTGCCGGTCTGAGCAACGAGGAGATCTGCGCCCGTCTGCGGCGCGACCTCGGCTTCGGCCAGCCGCTCGCCTTCGTCTGACGGCGTGACCGCCGCCCTCCTTCCCGCGACGCTCGCCGCGCGCGCCCTGACCGGCGAGCGGCGGGCGATCGCCCGCCTCCTGACCTCTTTCGATGATGATGCGCCCGGCGCCCGCGAGGCCGCGGCGACGCTGGCCGCACGCGCCGGCCAGGCCCGCATCGTCGGCGTTACCGGCGTCCCCGGCAGCGGCAAGTCGACGCTGGTGAACGCCCTGCTCGGTGCCTGGCTGCAGCGCGGCATGAAGGTCGCCGTCGTCGCCTTCGATCCGTCGAGCCCGATCAGCGGCGGCGCCGTGCTCGGCGACCGGATCCGAATGGGCGAGCATGGCGCCCATCCCAACGCCTTCGTCCGCTCCTTCTCCGCCCGCGGCGAGCTCGGCGGCCTGTCGCGCGCGGCCCGGGCGGCGATCGACTGCCTCGACGCCGCGGGCTTCGACCGCGTGATCGTCGAGACCGTCGGCACCGGCCAGTCGGAGACGCGGATTGCCGGGCTCGCCGACACCCGGGTCGTCGTCTGTCCGCCCGGGCTCGGTGACGACGTGCAGGCGCTGAAGGCCGGCACGCTCGAGATTGCCGACCTG
>DATCGH010000750.1:0-2232 GCA_036509055.1 Caldimonas sp. | reverse complement strand
AACGAGATCGGCGTCTTCGCCATGACCGAGAAGGGCCTGAAGGGCGTTGCCAATCCGAGCGCGATCTTCCTCTCGACCCACGGCGATCCGGTCGCCGGCTCGTGCGTGCTGGTGACGCTCGAGGGCACCCGGCCCCTGCTGGTGGAGGTGCAGGCGCTGGTCGATTCGGGCGGCCCCAGTCCGCGCCGGCTTTCCGTCGGCCTCGACCGCGACCGGCTGGCGATGATGCTGGCGGTGCTGCATCGCCACGCCGGCATCGCCGCGCTCGATCAGGACGTGTTCGTCAATGCCGTCGGCGGGGTGCGCATCAGCGAGCCCGCGGCCGACCTGGCGGTGATGCTGGCGATCCAGTCGAGCCTGCGCGGCAAGCCCCTGCCGCGCGGCTTTCTCGCGTTTGGCGAGGTCGGCCTGGCCGGCGAGATCCGGCCGGCGCCGCGCGGCCAGGAGCGGCTGCGCGAGGCTGCCAAGCTCGGCTTCTCGGTGGCGATCGTGCCCAAGGCGAACGCACCCCGGGGCGCGGCCGCGAAGGGCTTCGAGGGCCTGACCATCCACGCGGTCGAGCGCATCGAGGAAGCGATCGAGCGCGTCCGCTCCCTCTGAGCCCGTCGGCGCGCGGCATGAATCCGATCCTCGGCTGGGCGCTCGCGGCGGCGCTGGCCGTCGCCTCGTTCGAGGCCTACGGCTGGGCCGGGCTGGCGCTGGCCGTCACCGCGATCGTCTTCTGGCTGCTGTTGCAGTTCAACCGGGCGGTGCGGGTGATGAAGAACGCCGCCGACGCGCCGCTCGGCGAGATCGAGAACGCGGTCATGTTCCACGCCAAGCTCGAACGCGGCCTGACCATGCTGCAGATCGTGACGCGCACCCGCAGCCTGGGAAAAAAGGTCGAAGGCAGCGACGACGACTGGGTCTGGCACGACCCCGGCGGCAACAGCGTCAGTCTGCACTTCGAGCGCGGCAGGCTGAAGAGCTGGCACCTCGCGCGACCGGAGTAAAACCCGTCCTGTGCAGCTCTCGCGGAGGTTCGGCATGCACTCGATCCGTCGTCGAAGTCTTCTGGCCGGCTGCGGCGGCGCCGCGCTCGCCCCCTGGTTGTCGACCCCCCTCGCGGCGCAGGAGCCGGCGATCCGGTCATGGCCGCTGGGCACGCCGCGGCGCACCGGCATCCACGACCTCGCGCCGGCGCCCGACGGCGGCGTCTGGTTCACGGCCCAGGCGAGTGGCCACCTCGGCTGGTTCGACCCGAAGAGCGGGCGCACCGAGCTGATTCCGCTCGGCACCGGCTCGGCGCCGCATGGCGTCATCCCCGGGCCCGACAAGGCCGCCTGGATCACCGACGGCGGCCTCGGCGCGATCGTCCGCGTCGGCTGGCCCGACCGGGCGGTGCGCGCCTTTCCCCTGCCGGCGGGCGCGCCCTACGCCAACCTGAACACCGCCACCTTCGACGCCGACGGCGACCTCTGGTTCACCGGCCAGAGCGGTGTCGTCGGCCGGGTGGCGACAAAGAGCGGCAGCGTGACGGTGAAGGACGCGCCGAAAGGCCGCGGCCCCTACGGCATCTGCACCACGCCCGGCGGCGACGTCTGGTGGTGCTCGCTCGCGGGCTCGTTCATCGCCCGGATCGACCGCAAGACCGGCGAATCGACGGTGGTCGAGCCGCCGACCCGCGACCAGGGCGCGCGCCGCGTCTGGAGCGACAGCCGCGGCCACATCTGGGTCAGTGAATGGCTGAGCGGCAACCTCTCGGTGCACGATCCGGCGACGCGTGGCTGGCGCAAGTGGCGACTGCCCGGCGACAACCCGCGGCCCTATGCGGTCTGGGTCGACGGTACCGACAAGGTCTGGGTCAGCGATTTCGGCGGCAACGCGGTGTTCCGCTTCGATCCCGGGAACGAGCGCTTCGAGCGCTTCGGTTTTCCCCGCGACAACGCCAACGTCCGCCAGATCCACGGCCGCCCCGGCGAGGTGTGGCTGCCGGAGAGCGGCACAGAGCACATCTCGACGATCCGCACCGCCACCTAGAATCAGCGCCCCGTAGACGACTCTGGAGAGCGGCATGTCGATGGCCGATCGCGACGGAAAGATCTGGATGGACGGCGCGCTGGTCGACTGGCGCGACGCCAAGATCCACGTCCTCACGCACACCCTGCACTACGGCTGCGGCGCCTTCGAGGGCGTGCGGGCCTACAACACGGTCAACGGCACGGCGATCTTCCGCCTCCAGGAGCACACCCA
>DATCGH010000749.1:0-9996 GCA_036509055.1 Caldimonas sp. | reverse complement strand
CGACGAGCGGTGGCGGCGCCTTGTCTTCGCGTTCCGAAAGGCAGAGCGCTGCACCCGCGGCCTGGAGCGCGGCATACACGTCGTCGTCGAACCAGGTGTCGTTGCGGAACTCGAGGACCGCCTGGTGGCCTTCGGGCAGCAACTGCAGGAACTCGCCCAGGCGGGGCAGATCCTTCTTGAGAAAGGGCGGCAGCTGAAAGAGTACCGGCCCGCGCTTGGCGCCGAGCGTCGCCAGGTTCTTGTAGAGATAGGCGACCGAATCGGCCGCTGCATCGGCCTTGAGCCGCGCGTCGTGCGTGATGCGGCGCGACGCCTTGATCGCGAAGCGGAAGGCCTCGGGCGTCGCTTCGACCCACTGGGCCAACACCGCCACCTTGGGCATCTGATAGAAGGTGTTGTTGATCTCCACGGTCGGCAGCCGCTCGGCGTACCACGCGAGCATGACCTCGGGCTGGATCTTCTCGGGATAGAAGCTCCCCTTCCATTCCTTGAAGGCGTAGCCGCTCGCCCCTGCCAGGAGCCTCGACGTGTTCATGGTGACCTCCTCGCGCGCCGCTGCCGTCTGCGGCCCGACTTTGCCATGGCGGCCCCATGCTGGCGACCGAACAAGAAAAGCCCGCGACCATTGCTGGTGGCGGGCTCGGCTTCCGGACATCGATGGCCTGGGGCGCAGCGACGACGGTCTCTCGGCACGGGGTTACGGGTTCCCTGCTGTCCGCCCATTCGTGCGGCCGGTTGCGTGCGTCGAACGGATGCAAATCTACCGTCGACGGATGTCAGCGATGTGACGTCAAGGCCTCGATTCCCGGCCCTGTTCGACGGATCGCCACATCTCTCACGATGCCCGCGTCCCTCTGACCAAACGGCGCCCTGCTCCGATCCGCACGATGCCTTCCCGACATAGACTGCCCCGGGGGGACGCCACCGCTCGAGACACCAGGTCGAAACGCCGCATGGCCGATGAACAGTTCAGGGATCCGAACCGCCGGGCATTTGCCCGCACGGTGATCCGGCAGCCGGCAACCGTCATCTACGGCGATACCCGCATCCCGGTGCAGACCCTCGACGTCGGCGAAGGCGGCATGTCCTTCGTGGCTGGCCGGCCGATCGGGCCGGGCACCCGGTGCACCGTCACCTTCGACGTGCCACTGAGCGACGGGCCGGTGCAGATCAGCGCCTCGCTCAAGGTCGTCTATTCGTCCTACCTGGCCGCCGCCCAATTCAAGATCGGCTCGGTCTTCACCGAGCTGAGCGACGAAGCGGCCGGCGTGCTGGCCCGGTACACCACCGCCGCCTAGCCACGCGCGATTCCTTCTGCCAAGGGGCCTACTTCAACGGCTGCAGCCCCAGCGCCCCGCCCAGCCCCTGCGGATCGGGAATCCGCGCCAGCGCCCGGTCTTCGGGGAAGGCGTACCTGTCCTCGACCGTCCGGTCGAGCAGGTCGAGCTGGCGGCGCAGCTCGGCATGGCGATGCTCAGGCAGGGACTGCAGCAGGTGCTCGAGCATCGAGCGCATGCGCCGCATCACCTGCACGCTGCCGCCGCCGCAGTGGCGGATCTCGGTGCAGGTGAGGTGAACGTAGTCCTCCCACTTCGGCGTGATGAAGATCAGGCGCAGGTTGCTGGTCTGGTCGCGCAGGACGTCGTTGTGCAGATGACGCAGGCCTACGACGCGCAGCATCCGGTGCAACTGGTCGATCGCCATCACCGCGGTGGTCGGGTCGTTGATCGCGGCCGACAGGGCCTTGATGGCGATGTCGACCAGGATGCGCAGGGCAAAGGTCGGGTCCTGCTCCATTGTCCGCTCGGTGCCGAGGGCGACCGAGGCGCGCAGCCGCCTGTCGTCGATGGCGACCGCGCCGCCGTACAGGCGAAAGATCGGCTCGTCGACCGCGAGGAAGTCGCCGACCTGGGGCGCGAACTCGATGTAGCCGTCGGCCTCGCGGGCCATGGCCACCAGACCCGGGAGGTCGACGGCGAGAATCACCCCCGAGGTGCCCTGATGCACCACGATCCGGCCGGGCACGGCGTTCTGGACTGGCGGCTCGCTCGGGCCGGGATCGCGCGTCGGTCCCTTGTAGACGCTCTGGATCACGCGAATGCCGGTCTCGCCCACGCGCTGCACCAGACTCACCGGGCGGAGCAGCCGGGCGGCGTAGTCGATCAGGAACAGGAACACCATCACCGAGAAGATGCCCAACAAGCCGGCCACGAACACGTCCAGCTGTTTGACCGTGTCTTCCATCCGCGTCAGCACGCGGATCGCGAACGCGAGGGTGAAGAGGAACAGGCCGACGATCGCGCGGATGACGTTGTCGCGCAGCAGGGTGGTGGCGATGATGCGCGGCGTGTACTGGCCGCCGGCGACCTGGATCGCCACCAGCAGCGAGCCGAAGGTGAAGACGATGAACGAAATGTTGAGGGTGATGAAGAGCTCTAGCTGGGACCGCGCCCCGGTGACCGACAGGCCCAGGAACGACACCGATTCCGAGGCCCAGCCTTCCTCGACGAGCCAGTTGCCGAGGGCGTTGACGCCGCGGTGGAACACGGCGTAGAACATCAGCGCGACCAGCGGCACCACCCACATGGAGCCGCTGACGTAGCTGCGCCGGACGTAGCGCCTGTTCCACTGCATCAACTGCGAAAACCACGCCATGCTGCGATGCCCTCCCTGGCGCCGCGCATCATGCGCGCAGGACACCGGCGCCGCACCTGCCCGAAAGGGAAGGCGCGGCGGCTTGCGCCTCGCCGAAGCCGGCTAGCGGATCTTCGCCGCCTCGGTCTCCATCTGCGACACCAGGCGGTCCATCTGCACGATCACCGCCTGGATCGTCGCCCGCTGGGTGAGGTCGACGCCGGCCTTCTTCAGCTGCGTCATCGGATGGTCGTTGCCGCCGCTCTTGAGCAGCGTCAGGTAGCGCTCGGTCGCCGCCTTGCGCGATTCCGGCGCGCCGGTGGTCATGGCGTCGAAGAGCTGCGCCGAGGAGGCGAAGCAGGTGGCGTACTGGAACACGTAATACGGCGTATTGAAGAAGTGCGAGATCCGCGCCCAGGTGACCTTGTAGAAGTCGTCCACGGTCAGCGCCTCGCCCCAGTACTCCTTCAGCAGGCCGGCGTAGATGTTGTTCAGTACCTCGGTCGTCACCGGCTCGCCCTTTTCCACCAGGCGGTGCGCGCGCAGTTCGAAGTCGGCGAACATCACCTGGGTGTAGAAGGTACCGACGATCGAATCGACCGCGTGCTGCAGCAGCAGGAAGCGCTCCTTCGGGTCGCTGGTCTGCGACAGCAGCTTCTCAAGCAGCAAGCGCTCGTTGGTGGTGGAGGCCACCTCGGCGACGAAGATCGTGGCCTGAGAGGTGACGAAGGGCTGGCTCTCGTAGGAGAGCACGGTGTGCATCGCGTGCCCGGCTTCGTGTGCCAGGGTGAAGGCGGCGTCGAGGGTGTCGTTGTAGTTCATCAGCAGGTACGGGCCGACGCCGTAAACGCCAAAGTTGTAGGCGCCGCTCTTCTTGCCTTCATTCTCGTAGACGTCGATCCGGCCGCCGGAGACGAAGCGCCTGTAGCGGCTCGTGTACTCCTCGCCGAGCGGCGCGACCGACTGCATCGCCAGCTCGCGCGCCTGCTCGTACGGATAGGCCTTGTCGCTGCGGTAGATCGGCACGAAGCTGTCGTAGAGGTGGTAGGTCTCCAGGCCGAGCAGCTTCTTGCGCAGCCGCGCGTAGCGCTGGAACGGCGCCGCGCCGGCCCGGGTCGCCTCGATCAGCGTCTCCACCACCTGCCGCGGGATCGCGTTGTCGTCGAGCGCGGCGTCGAGCGTGTTCGGGAAGTTGCGTGCCTGGGCGAGGTACCAGTCGCGCTGCAGCACGCCGTTGTAGATCGCGGCGTAGGTGTTGGCGGTGGCGCCGAAGGTGCCGAGGTGCGCCGCCGCGGCCCGGCCGCGGTCGGCCTGGACCGGGCTGGTCTCGAGCAGCGCGCCGTAGTTGCCCGGACTCAGCACCACCTCCTTGCCGTCCGACAGCTTGATCGCCGGAAACTTGATGTCGGAGGTGGCGAGCTCGGAGTAGATAGACCGGGGCGCGGCGTTGAACTGGCCGGCGAGCGAGAGCAGCCGCTCGCCCTTGTCGTCGAGCACGTGCGCCTTCTGTCGGTAGTTGTCGAGGATGGTGAAGCGGTAGGGCGCGAGCGCCGGCGTCTGCGCGATCCAGCCGCTCACCGTCGTTTCGGGAATGGCCAGCAGCTCGGGCGTGAACCAGGCGGTCGCGGTGGCGAACTTGGCGAAGGCGGTGCCGACCCGCTGGAACCGCCCCGCCACGGCCTGGTCGCGGGTATCGATGTCACGCTGCAGCGACGCGTAGCCGTAAGTAAGGTACTCGAGCTTGCCGATCTCGTCGTAGGCCTGGTAGGCCTTGAGCAGCTGCGCCGCCCCGCCCGACGCCAGCGTGCCCTTCAGGGCGGCGAACGCGTCCATCTTCGCGTCCATGTCCTTCATCCCCGCTTCCCAGGCGTCCCAGCTGGGGAAGATCGCGGCGAAGTCCCAGCGGAACTCGGCTGGGATCTCCGCCCGGTTGCGAGTGGTCGGCTTGGCCGCCACCGCCACGGTGGAAACGGCGGCAGCGCACAGGACGGTGCTGATGGCGAGGGTCATCTTCATAGGATACGGGCGCCTGCGACGGCGGGGTGGGGGTCGACCGGCGAGTGTCGTGCCCGGCCTCCGGCCGGGTCAACCGCCGTGCGACACGATGCGGTTGCGAGGGGTCGAACTGCGGTCGCGGCCCCGGCGAGGCCCCGCGCGCCGGCCGACTGACCTAGACTGCCATCGACCTTCCAGCCGCTGCCGTGACCACGCTTTCGCCCCCCTCTGCGCCCTTCGACGACGGCGCCGAACGCTTCGGCCGACCGCTCGGCGGCTGGCGGCTGAAGCTCTACACCATCATCTTCGAGGCCGACACCCGGGCCGGACGGCTGTTCGACCTGGCGCTGATCTGGCTCATCCTGGCGAGCGTCGGCGTCGTCGTCCTCGACAGCTTCGAGGCGCTACACGCGCGCTGGGGAACCCTGCTCTCGGCGCTCGAGTGGTTCTTCACCCTGACCTTCACCCTCGAGTACGTCGCCCGCCTGGCCTGTGTGCGCCAGCCCTCGCGCTACGCCCGCAGCGTCTTCGGCATCATCGATCTGGTCGCGGTGCTGCCGACCTGGCTGGCGCTGTTCGTGCCCGGCCTGCACGCGCTCATCGACGTGCGCCTGCTGCGCCTGCTGCGACTGTTCCGGATCCTGCGCCTCGCCCAGTATGTCGACGAGTACGGCGCCCTGGCGCAGGCCTTGATCTCCAGCCGGCGCAAGATCTTCGTCTTCCTCAGCTTCGTGCTGATCGTCACCGTCGTCATGGGGACCCTCATGTACGTCGTCGAGGGGCCGGCCAACGGCTTTCCCAACATTCCGGTGTCGGTCTACTGGGCGATCTCGACCCTCACCACCGTCGGCTTCGGCGACATCACGCCCAAGACCGGCCTCGGCCGCACCATCGCCTCGCTGATGATGCTGATCGGCTGGGGCACGCTGGCGGTGCCCACCGGCATCGTCAGCGCGGAGTTCACGGCCTTGCGAATGACCGGTCCGCGCGTGCCGACGACGCGCAGCTGTCACGCCTGTCTCTCCGAGGGCCACGAGCCCTCGGCGCGCTACTGCAAGGATTGCGGCGCCGAGCTGCCGCCTTACGCCCGCGGCTGAGCCCCGACCGACCGGAATCGCGCATGCGGCCGCAACAGAACCTGCGCTTCTGCACCTCGGCCGACGGCACGCGGATCGCGATCGCATCGATCGGCAGCGGCCCGCCGCTGGTGCGCGCCGCCCACTGGCTGAGCCACGTCGAGCACGATCTCGACAGCCCGGTCTGGGGCCCGTGGCTCACCGAGCTCTCCAAGGAGCACACCTACCTGCGCTACGACCAGCGCGGCTGCGGCCTCTCCGATGCCGACATCGCCGACTTCTCGCTCGATGCCTGGGTGGCCGATCTCGAGGCCGTGGTTGCGGCCTCGGGGCTGCGCCGCTTTCCCCTCATCGGCATGTCGCAGGGTGGCGCCGTGGCCATCGCCTACGCGGTGCGCCACCCGGAGCAGGTCTCGCATCTCGTCCTCGTCGGCGCCTATGCCCGCGGCGCCACGCGGCGCGCCGTCACCGCCGACCAGCGTCTCGAGGCCGAGACGCTCGTGCGCCTGATCCGTCTCGGCTGGGGGCGCGACAACGCCGCCTTCCGCCACGTCTTCACCAACCAGTTCATTCCCGGGGGCACGCCGGCGCAGCACGCCTGGTGGAACGAGCTCGAGCGCCTGACCGCGACGCCGGAGAACGCCGCCCGCACCCTCGAGGCCTTCCACGAGGTCGACGTCACCGCGCTGGCGCGCCAGCTCCAGGTGCCGACGCTGGTGCTGCATGCCCGCGGCGACGCCCGCGTGCCGTTCGACGAGGGGCGCCATCTCGCCGCCCTGATTCCGGAAGCGCGCTTCGTGCCGCTGCAGAGCGACAACCACGTGCTGCTCGCCGGCGAACCCGCCTGGCCCGGCTTCCTGGCCGAGCTGCGCAGCTTTCTCGGTGCCGGCACCGCCGAGAGCCTGGAGGGAACGGCCAGCGAGGCGGCGCTGACGCCGGCCGAGCGCGACGTGCTGCGTTGTGTCGCCCAGGGCCTCGACAATTCGGCGATCGCGCGGCAGCTCGGCAAGAGCGAGAAGACGGTGCGCAACCAGGTCTCCAGCATCTTCGACAAGCTCGGCGTGCGCACCCGCGCCGAAGCGATCGTGCGCGTCCGCGACCGGGCCGGGCGCGGCTGAGACGGGACGGGAGGCCCAGCCCGCGAGCGGACGACGCGGGGGGAGTGGGACAACGGCCTCATGCGACGGGGGCAGCGGCCGGCGACGATGCCGGCACCTTGTCGCCAACGAGTCGCTCATGCCCCGCACACCGTCCCGCCTCGGCCTTTCGCTGCCACCCGAGCGCCTCGCCTCGCTGGCGCTCGCCGGCGCCGCCCTGTTCTGGTCGGGCGCCTTCATCGCCAGCCGGGCCCTGCGCAACGACATCGACCCGGCCACCCTGACCCTGCTGCGCTGGGGCCTGGCGCTCGTGGCGTTCATCCCCTTCGTCGGCCGCAAGGCCTGGGGCTGCCGCGCCGTGCTCCGGCGCGAATGGCGGCTGGTGGTCGCACTCGGCGTCACCGGCCTCGCGGCCTTCCACACCCTCACCAACCTGGCGATGCACACCACGACCGCGCTGAACGCAATCCTGATGCTCTCGCTGGTGCCGGCGACTATCCTCGTCGGCGGCGCGCTGAGCGGCGCCAGCCGGCCGTCGTCCCGGCAGTGGGCGGGCACCGCGGTGTCTCTGCTCGGCGCCTGCATCCTGATCACGCACGGCAGCCTCGATGCGCTGCTCGGGCTCGACCTGGTGCGCGGCGACCTGTGGATGGTCGCCGGCGTGCTGCTCTGGACCGGGTATTCGCTGCTGCTGCGGCGCCGCCCCGCCGACCTGCCGCCCGACGTCGCCCTGATGGCGAGCATCGTCCCGGCGATCGTCGCGCTGCTGCCGGTGGCGCTCTTCACCGGCAGCGCCGGACTGCCGGCGCCGACGCCCTTCGTCATCGGCGCCGTCCTCTACATCGCGGTCTTCGCCTCGCTGATCGCCTTCTCGCTCTGGGCCCACGGCGTGGCGGTGCTCGGCCCGGAGCGCGCCGGCCAGTACGTGCACCTGATGCCGATCTTCGGCGCCGTGCTCTCGACCTTGCTGCTCGGCGAGGCGGTGGTGAAGGCACAGCTCGTCGGCGGCGCGTTCGTGTTCGCCGGCCTCTGGCTGGCGCATGCCCGGGCCGCCCCGGTGGCGAGCGCCGCCGGCCGCCGGGCGGAGGCCGGGCCGCGAGCTACGCCGCTTGGGCTGCGGCCTTGAGCCCGGCGATGTCGATCTTGACCATCTTCAGCATCGCGTCGCTGACCCGCTTGGCCCGGGCCCTGTCGGGCTCGCTCATCATCTCGACGAGCACCTTCGGCAGGATCTGCCAGCTGACGCCGTAGCGGTCGCGCAGCCAGCCGCACTGCTCGGCCGTGCCGCCGTTGCCGAGAAGCGCGTTCCAGTACTTGTCGAGCTCGGCCTGGTCGTCGCAGTTGACGACGAACGAGACTGCGTGGTTGAACGGATCGAGCGGCCCGGCCGACATGGCGGTGAACGACTGCCCGAACAGCACGAAGTCGACGATCTTCACCGAGCCGGGCGGGCCGCTGGGCGATTCGCTCGGCAGGGTCACGACCCGGGTGACGCGCGAATCGGGAAAGAGCGAGGCGTAGAAAGTGGCGGCCTCCTCGGCCTCCTTGGCGTACCAGAGAAACGGGGTGATCTTCTGCATGTCGACGTCCTTGGATGGGGTTGCGGGATGCGGGCGTTCGCACGCCCTGTCCTGACGACGAACGAAGGATCGCGAAATCGACACCGGCCGGCAACAAAGTCCATTCCCGGGCTCGTAGGTTTTTTCTTTCAGCACGATCAGGGAACGGCCCGCATGCGCTACGGGCATCGCCTTCTCGATGATGGCAAGGGGGCGTTCTAAGGTTCGCGTGCCGAACCCGCATCGTCCCGATGCATGCCGATCCAGGAGTTCCCATGGCTGACGACAAGAGCAAGCGCGGCTCGCCCGACAACAAGCGCCTGAACAAGGGTGAACCCTATGAGGTCGCCTATGCCCGCAAGAAGGCGAAGGCGTCGAGCGGCGGCTCGACGGGGCGGACGGCGGCCAAGCGCGCCGGTCCGGCCGCGAGGAAGTCCGGTACGCGCAGCGGCAGCGCGCGCGCCGCGGCGGCGCCGGCTGCGCGCAAGCGGACGGCGCCGAAGGAAGCGGTGCGCACCACGCCGCGCCCGCCGACCGAGAAAAGGACGCCGGAGAACACCGCACCGCGGACGATGAAGGCGGCCGACGCCGTCGACCTCCTGACCGACGACCACCTGCAGGTGTCGGCGCTGTTCAAGCAGTACGAGAAGCTGGCGAAGAAGAAGGCGCCGACCGACCAACGGCGCTCGCTTGCCGGTACGATCTGCGCCATGCTGACGGCGCATACCACGGTCGAGGAAGAGATCTTCTATCCGGCGGCCCGCCGGGCCCGGATCGAGGCCGCCATGCTCGACGAGGCCGACATCGAGCATGCCTCGGCCAAGGCGCTGATCGCCCGGATCGAATCGGGTGATCCCGGCGACGACCACTACGACGCAAGGGTCAAGGTGCTGGGCGAATACATCGCCCACCACGTTGTCGAGGAACATGTCGAAATGTTCCCGAAGTGCCGCCGCGCAGGCATGGATCTGGTCGCCCTGCGCGAACGGATGCAGGCGCGCAAGGCCGAGCTCGAATCGGGCGGAACGGCGATCGCGGAGGAAGGCGTGCCGATGCCGATGGCCGCCTCGGCCGAATCGCCCGGCATCCTTTCGCGCATCACCGACTCGCTGTTCACGGCAAGGAACCCATGAAGCAGACCCTTTCTGCCGCCGAGTGGCGCGAGCGCTGCGCTCGGCGGATTCGCGAGCTCGACCGGCAGATCAGCGAGAGCGAAGCGCAGACCGTCGCCCAGGACGTGTATGACTTCGAGCGCACCCGGGCAATGCTGCCCGAGGAAGCGGCAGATTTCGTCGCCGAGCAGATGAGCCAGGCCGAGCCGCCGCGCTTCGAGCGGCGCTCGAAGGAGCGGACCGAGGCCGCGCCGCTCATGCGCTCCATCCTGCGCTACCTGACCGAGCCCAAGCCGAAGAACGCCTCCTGAGCTGGCGGGGCCGCCGAACCGCCGGCGGAGCGCCTATGCTCGCGCCCGGAGTTCACGCTGTCCGGGAGGCCTGTTGGCGACCGAAAAGACTGCGCTTGTCGTCGTCCACGGGGTGGCCGACCAGTTGCCCGGGGCGACGGCGAAATCGATCGTCGACCTGCTGGTGGCGACAGCGTCCACCGGGGCCGCTTATCGAAGCCTGGGCAGCCGTG
>DATCGH010000748.1:0-5003 GCA_036509055.1 Caldimonas sp. | reverse complement strand
GGGCCGTCCCATGCCCGTGGCAACCGGGACCCTGACGCAGCAGTTCGGGAGGGGCGCGCCCCGCCGCGCCCCTCCCGAACCCCTCGGAATGTCCGCGCGCTCTACGAGATTAGATTTGGTCGAGGCGGATGCAGGCCGCCTCGTGACCCGCACCGACCGGAACCAGTGCCGGCACGGCCTCCGCGCAGGCCGCGATGGCATGGGGGCAGCGGGTGCGAAAGACGCAGCCCGAAGGCGGGGACAGCGGCGAGGGCAGTTCGCCGGAGAGGGCGGTGCGCGCCGCGCGGGCCAGGGCCGCTTCGCCGTGCGCCGCGCCGACCCTGGGCGTGCTCGCCAGCAGGGCGCGGGTGTAGGGATGGCGCGGTGCGGCGAAGAGGGCGGCCTTGGGCGCGCGCTCCATCACCCGGCCGAGGTACATCACCAGCACCTCGTCGGCGATCAGCTCGACCACCGCGAGGTTGTGCGAGATGAAGACGTAGGCGACGCCGGTCTCCTGCTGCAGGTCCATCAGGAGGTTGAGCACCTGCGCCTGGATCGAGACGTCGAGCGCCGACACCGGCTCGTCGGCGACCACGACCTTGGGCTCGAGCATCAACGCCCGGGCGATGGCGACGCGCTGCCGCTGCCCACCCGAGAACATGTGCGGGTACCGGGCGTAGTGCTCGGGCCGCAGGCCCACCCGGGCGAGCATCGCTCGCGCCCGCTCGGCGCGCTCGGCGGCCGGCAGCACCGTGTTGATCGCCAGCGGCTCTTCCAGGGCCTGGCCGATCTTCTTTCTCGGGTTGAGGCTGGCGAAGGGGTTCTGGAACACCATCTGCACGGTGCGTCGCAGCGCCCTGCGCTTCGCCGTGTCGGCCTCGGCGACGTCGTCGCCGGCGAGGCGGAGCTTGCCGGCGGTCGGCACCTCGAGCATCGTCACCTGGCGGGCGAGCGTGCTCTTGCCGCAGCCCGACTCGCCGACCACGGCCAGGGTGCGGCCGGCGGCGAGCGAGAACGACACCGCTTCCAGCGCCTGCACCGTCGCTTGCGGCTTCAGAAAGCCGGTGGAGACCGGATAGTGCTTGGTCAGCACCTCGGCTTCGAGCACCGGCACCGTCGTCTCGCTCATGGGTGCGGGCTCACTTCGGCGTGGCTCGGCAGCGGAAAGAAGCAGCGCGCCCGGCTTGCCCCGAGCTCGAACAGCGCCGGCCGCTCGGCGCGGCAGCGCTCCTGCACGTAGGCGCAGCGCGGCGAGAGCAGGCAGCCGGCCGGCCGATCGAAGGCGCCGGGGACGACGCCGCCCAGCGACTGCAAGCGACGCCGGCCGGCATTGCGCTCGGGCAGTGCGGCCAGCAGCGCCTCGGTGTAGGGATGGCTCGGCACGTCGAAGATCCGCGGCACCGCCGCTTCCTCGACCACCTGGCCGGCGTACATCACGATGACCCGTTCGGCCACCTCGGCGACGACGCCGAGATCGTGAGTGATCAGCACCAGCGCCATGCCGCGCTCGCGCTGCAGCCTGAGCAGCAGGCCGAGCATCTGCGCCTGGATGGTGACGTCGAGCGCGGTCGTCGGCTCGTCGGCGATCAGGAGGCGCGGATTGCAGGCGATCGCCATCGCCAGCATCACCCGCTGGCTCATGCCGCCGGAAAGCTGGTGCGGAAAGGCGTCGAGGCGGCGCTCGGCATCGGGAATCTCCACCGCCCGCAGCAGCTCCAGCGCTCGCGCCCGCCGCGCCGCACGCGAGCCGCCTTCGTGCAGGGCGATCGTCTCCATCAGCTGGAAGGCGACGCTGAACGACGGGTTCAGGCTGGTCATCGGATCCTGGAAGATCATGGCGATGTCGCCGCCGAGGAGCGAGCGGCGCTCGCGCGGCGACAGCGACGGCAGCTCGCGGCCGTCGAAGGCGAGCCGCTCGGCGCGAACCCGGCCGGGCGCGTCGATCAGGCCGAGCACCGCCAGCGCGGTCACGCTCTTGCCCGAGCCCGACTCGCCGACGATGCCGACCACCTCGCCCGGCGCGACCGAGAAGCTGACGTCGTCGACCGCCTGCAGCGCCGCGCCCGGCGCGCCGAACTCGACCGACAGGTGCTCGACTCGGAGCAGGCTCATGCGCGGCTCCGCCGAAAGAGCGGACCCGCAGGGTCCCGCCCCTCCCGCTCGGCGGGAGGGGAGCGACGCGGGGAGGGTGCAATCCTGGTCGGCGGAGCCGAAGCTGAAAACATGGCCATGGCTATGTCTTCAGCTTCGGGTCGAGCGCGTCGCGCAGGCCGTCGCCGGTGAGGTTGAAGGCGAGCACCGTGATCAGGATCGCCATGCCCGGCAGCGTCACCACCCACCAGGCGCTTTGGATGAACTCGAGCGCGCTCGCCAGCATCGAGCCCCACTCGGGCGTCGGCGGCTGCGCGCCGAGGCCGAGGAAGCCGAGCGCGGCGGCGTCGAGGATCGCGGTCGAGAAGCCGAGCGTCGCCTGGACGATCAGCGGCGCGGCGCAGTTCGGCAGCACCGTGTCGAACATCAGCCGCCAGGTGCCGGCACCGGCCAGGCGCGACGCCGCGACGTAGTCCTTGGCCAGCTCGCCGAGCACCGCGCCACGCGTCAGGCGCACGAAATGCGGCAGCATGACGATGGCGATCGCGTACATCGCGTTGGCCAGGCCCGGCCCGAGCACCGCGACGACGGCAACGGCGAGCAGCAGGCTCGGCAGCGCCAGCATCACGTCCATGAGCCGCATCACCGCGTACTCGGCGAAGCGGCCGCGATGGAAGCCCGCGACCAGGCCGAGAAGCACGCCACCGGCGAGCGACAGGCCGACCGCGACCAAGCCGATCACGAGCGAGAGGCGCGTGCCGTGGATCAGGCGCGAGAGGACGTCGCGGCCGACCGGGTCGGTGCCGAGCAGGAAGACGTGGCCGCCGACGGGCGCAAGCGAGGGCGGCCTGAGGGTGGCGTCGCGGTACTGCTCGGCCGGGTCGTAGGGCGCGATCAGGTTGGCGAAGAGGGCGCAGAAGACGAGCAGGCCGACGACGGCCAGGCCGATCACCGCGCCGCGGTTGCGCCGGAAATCGCGCCACAGCTCGCGGGCCGGCGAAGGCGGGGCGAGGGATGCACCGGCGGCGAGCGGAGGGATCGCGCTCACGCGTGCCGGATCCGCGGGTTGATCACGCCGTAGAGCAGGTCGACGACGAGGTTGACGCCGATGATGATCGTCGCCGTCATCAGGATCCCGCCTTGCACCGCCGCGTAGTCGCGGCGGTGGATCGCCTCGACCAGCCACTTGCCGATGCCGGGCCAGGCGAAGATCGTCTCGGTGAGGATGGCGCCGGCGAGCAGGGTGCCGGTCTGTAGGCCGATCGTCGTCACCACCGGGATCAGCGCGTTGCGCAGGGCGTGGATCCCGACGACGCGCAGCGGCCCCGCGCCCTTGGCCCGGGCGGTGCGCACGTAGTCCTCGCGCAGCACCTCGAGCATCGACGAGCGCGTCATCCGCGCGATCACCGCCAGCGGAATCGTGCCGAGCGCGACCGCCGGCAGGATCAGGTGCGACAGGGCGCTGCGGAAGGCGCCCTTGTCGCCCGAGAGGAGCGAGTCGATCAGCATGAAGCCGGTCACCGGCGGGATGTCGTACTGGATCGCCAACCGCCCCGAGACCGGCGTCCAGCCGAGGCCGACCGAGAAGGTGAGGATCAGGAGCAGCCCCCACCAGAAGATCGGCATCGAGTAGCCGGTGAGCGAGGCGCCCATCACCGAGTAGTCCCAGACGGTGTTGCGCTTGACCGCGGCGACGATGCCGGCCGGCAGCCCGAGCAGCAGCGCGAACCCCATCGCCACCAGCGACAGCTCGACCGTCGCCGGAAACCGCGCCATGAACTCCGAGAACACCGGCTCGTGGGTGATCGTCGAGAGGCCCAGGTCGCCGTGCAGGGCCTTCCAGACGTACTCGCCGTACTGCACCGGCAGGGGCCGGTCGAGGCCGAACTCGTGGATCAGCCGCTGGTAGCGCTCCTCGGTCATGCCGCGCTCGCCCGAGAGCGCCTCCACCGGATCGCCCGGCACCAGGCGGATCAGGGCGAAGACGAGCAGGGTGATGCCGAGGAAGGTCGGAACGACGAGGCCGAGGCGCTTGAGGACGAAGGTGAACACGCCGCGGCCCGGGGAGGCATCAGGGGCCGGTCATGTCCACCTTGTTGAAGAAGTGATGCGCGGTGGCGTCCATCTTGTAGCCGATCACTTCCTTCCTCACCGGGTCGAAGCGTACCGAGTGGGCGATCGTGATCCAGGGCGCCTCTTCGTGGGCGATGACCTGGGCCTTCGCGTAGAAGCCGGCGCGGTCGGTCTGGCGCGTCGCCAGCTTGGCCATCTGCAGCAGGTTCTCGAAGTCCTTGTCGCACCAGCGGGCGACATTGCCGCCGCCCTTGACCGCGGCACAGCCGAGCAGCGGCACGAAGAAGTTGTCCGGGTCACCGTTGTCGCCCGACCAGCCGAACATCATTGCGTGCTGCTCGCCGGTCTTGCTGCGCTTCCTGTACTCGCCCCACTCGTAGGTGATGAGCTTGGTCTTGACGCCGACCTTCTCCCAATCGGCCTGGATCAGCTCGGCCATGCGTTTGCCGTCCGGGTTGTAGGGACGGGTCACCGGCAAATACCAGAGCTCGACCTCAGCGCCGTTCGGATAGCCGGCCTGCGCCAGCAGCGCCTTCGCCTTCGCCGGGTCGTAGGGGTAGTCGGCGATCCTGTCGTTGTAGCCCCAGAGCGTCGGCGGGATCGGGTTCTTGGCGGTCTGTCCGGCGCCCTGAAACACCGAGTCGAGGATCGCCTTCTTGTTCACCGCCATGTTGAGCGCCTGGCGCACCAGCTTCGAGTCGAACGGCTTCTTCTCGACATTGAAGGCGATGTAGCCGACGTTCAGGCCCTGCTGCGACACCAGGTTGATATTCGGGTCGTTCTTCATCAGCGCCACGTCGGCCGGCTTCGGGAACGCCATCACGTGGCACTCGCCGGTCTTCAGCTTGGCGTAGCGGACC
>DATCGH010000747.1:0-10600 GCA_036509055.1 Caldimonas sp. | reverse complement strand
CGGGCGAGCGCCCATTCGAGGCCCGCCTCGGCAGCTTCGAACGACTGGGTCGAGCGGTACTGGTTGGCCGCGGCGCGCGTTTCGACGATCGCGCTGCGGTGCGCCGCCGCGACGACGATCAGCATCGCGAACACGAGCAGCATCGTGACGACGAGCGCCGCGGCGCCGCGCTGGCGGCGACTGGAGCGATGGGGCCGGCGGCTTCGCATTCAGGCCTCGCAGCTGCCGACGACCGAGCCGTTCCTCAGTCGCGCGCCCGCGCGGACGCTGCGGCGAACGGCCGGATCGGGCACGGCCTGGGCTTCGATCGCGACCGCGAAGCTGCGCACCTGCTGCCGCGGCGGGCAGGTCGTGCTGCCGGCCGCACAGGGCTCGGCGCAAAAGCGCTCGAGGCTCGTCTCCTCGGTGCGGGGCTCGACCTCGAAGGCGGTGACGGTGAGCGTCGCCGGATCGGTGAGCGCCTGCCAGTTGCCGTCGCCGAGCTGCAGTTCGATCGCCCCGTTGCGCAGGCGAAAGCCGAAGCGCTCGTTGCCGTCGATGGTGCCGTTCTCGCCGGCGTCGCGCGAGAAGCTGAGCCGCACCGCATCCGATGCCGCGGCCTCCGGAGTGACGAGGGCGTAGGGATTGGTGAGCACCGCACTGCCATCGTCGCTGCGCACGCCCGAGGCCGAGGCGCCCCAGTAGCCGGCGCGACGCAGGTCGCGGGCGACGATGTCGGCGGCGGTGCGCAGGTCCTGCATCAGCCGGGACTCGATCGCCAGCGCCCGGTTCTCGCGCGCATGACGGGTGACGACCGTGGTGCCGGCGGCGACGATCACCAGTCCGACCGTGGTGCCGACGAGCAGCTCGACCATCGACAGGCCGCCCTCGGAACGACGAATGTGCGTCACTGGTTCCAGCACTTGCGGTTGACCGCGGCGGCGTTCGAGGCCGCCGCATCGGGTCCCGAGGCGTAGACGACGCTGCCGCCGGCGACGACGAGGCGCAGCGTCCTGCAGGTCGTGTCGTGCGCCTGCCGTCCGGTGGCGGTGGCGACGAGCTCGTAGCCGTCGACGGCGCTGGCCGCGACCTCGATCGCGTAATGGCCGGAAAGCGAAGTCGGGCGCAGGCCGATCGCGGCCAGATCGCCGTAACCGCGATGGTTGGCGCGATGCCGTTCCTGGGCCAGCTGCGCCTGCATCAGGGAAGCCAGCGCGTCGCTGCGCCGAGCCCGCGTCACCTGGCCTTCGAGCGACGGGTAGGCGATGCCGGAGAGCACGCCGGCGATGCCGACCGCGATCAGGGTCTCGACCAGGGTGAAGCCGCGGCTGGCGCGACGGCCGGAGCCGCGGAAGCGGGAACGCGGGAAGGCTTGCATGTCGGTCTCCTTTGAAGTTCAGCAGGCGCGCCAGCCCGGCACGCCGGCGGGAGTGCAGGAACGCACCCGACCCATGACGTTGACGACGTGATGCACCGCCCGGCCGGCGTCGTCGACGAGGCGCAGGGTGCCGGTCGGCGTGCTCGTGCCATGCAGCGGGTCGAAGGCGATCGAGGCGACGTTGGCGCGCACGCTGACCCGGTCGGCGGCGCCGAGGACGACGGTCTTGATCTCGACCGCACCGCCGCCGCAGACCGCGGGTGGCGTGTCATTGCAGCTGCACTGCGCCGCCGGGCCGGTGTGGACGACCCAGCAGGTGCCGCCGGGGGCGTCGTGGAAGCTGATGCGGATCGGCTGGTTGCGCGCGACCGCCTCGGTGCGCACGAACTGCACGTCGGCGGCGAGCGCGGTGGCCGTGGCGTCGAGGCGGCGGCCGTCGATGAACGCGACCAGGCTGGGCACGGCCGTGGTGGCGACGACCGCGATCACGGCGACGACGACCATCGCCTCGACCAGCGAGAAGCCGCGGGAACCGCGCTTCGGCGGGAGCGAGCACTGCTTCGTATCCATGCGAAGCACTGTAGAAATCCGCGACGGATTTCACGATCCCGTGCGGAGGGGAACCGCGGGGGAGTCGCAGCGGGCCGCCCCTTGGGGGCCCCCGGGCCCCAGTCGGCCTCGACGCTCAGATGTCCTGGATCAGCTGGCGGAACTCGTCGACGTCCTCGAAGCTGCGATAGACCGAGGCGAAGCGCACGTAGGCGACCTTGTCGATGCGCTTGAGCTCGCGCATCACGTGCTCCCCGACCTTGGACGACAGCACCTCGCGCGCGCCGCTGTTGAGCAGCTTGTCCTGGATCCGGACCATCGCCGCGTCGATCTGCTCGACGCTGACCGGGCGCTTGCGCAGCGCCAGGGTCATCGAGGCGCGCACCTTGGCCGGGTCGAAGTCGGCCCGGGTGCCGTCCTTCTTCACCACCTGCGGCAAGGCGATCTCGGCGTGCTCGTAGGTGGTGAAGCGCTTGTCGCAGCTCTGGCAGCGGCGGCGCCGCCGCACCACATCGCCCTCGTCGGAATCGCGCGTTTCGACGACGGTCGTGTCCTCGTGGCTGCAGAACGGGCAGCGCATCGGATTCAGGCGGCGCCGGGCCGTTCCCGAGCCGCCTGAACGCCCTCTGGGGGGGCAGCGAGCGTGGGGGCGGTCATGCGTCTAGCGGTAGACGGGGAAGTCGCGGGTCAGCGTCGCGACCTTGGCGCGCACCGCGGCGATGTTGGCTTCGTCGTGCGGCGCGTCGAGCACCTCGGCGATGAGGTGGGCGGTGCGCCGCGTCTCCTCCTCGCGGAAGCCCCGGGTCGTCAGGGCCGGCGTGCCGAGGCGGATGCCGCTCGTCACCATCGGCTTTTGCGGGTCGTTCGGGATGCCGTTCTTGTTGCAGGTCATGTGCGCCGCCTGCAGCACCGCTTCGGCTTCCTTGCCGGTCAGGCCCTTCGGCCGCAGGTCGACCAGCATCAGGTGGCTCTCGGTCCGGCCGCTGACGATGCGCAGGCCGCGCTCGGTCAGCGTTTCGGCGAGGACGATCGCGTTCTTCGCCACCTGCTGCTGGTAGGCCTTGAACTCGGGGCCGAGCGCTTCCTTGAAGGCCACCGCCTTGGCGGCGATCACGTGCATCAAGGGGCCGCCCTGCAGGCCGGGGAAGACGGCGCTGTTGATCTTCTTGGCGATGCCTTCGTCGTTCATCAGGACGATGCCACCGCGCGGGCCGCGCAGGCTCTTGTGCGTGGTCGAGGTGACGACGTCGGCGTGCGGCACCGGGTTCGGATACACGCCCGCGGCCACCAGGCCGGCGTAGTGGGCGATGTCGACCATGAAGAAGGCGCCGATGTCCTTGGCCACCTTGGCGAAGCGGGCGAAGTCGATCCTGAGGCTGTACGCCGAGGCGCCGGCGATGATGAGCTTGGGCTTGGTCTCGTGCGCCAGCCGCTCCATCTGGTCGTAGTCGATCTCTTCCTTGGCGGTGAGGCCGTAGCTCACCACCTTGAACCACTTGCCGCTCATGTTGAGCGGCATGCCGTGGGTGAGGTGGCCGCCTTCGGCGAGGCTCATGCCCATGACCGTGTCGCCCGGCTGGAGCAGGGCGAAGAACACCGCCTGGTTGGCCTGCGAGCCGGAATTCGGCTGGACGTTGGCGAAGCCGGCGTCGAACAGCTGCTTCACCCGGTCGATCGCCAGCTGCTCGGCCATGTCGACGAACTCGCAGCCGCCGTAGTAGCGCTTGCCGGGGTAGCCCTCGGCGTACTTGTTGGTGAGCTGGCTGCCCTGGGCGGCCATTACCGCCGTGGAGGCGTAGTTCTCCGAGGCGATCAGCTCGATGTGCTCCTCCTGGCGCTGGTTCTCGCGCTCGATGATCGAGGCGATCTCCGGGTCGGTTTCGGCGAGGATGGAAGGACGGCGGTGAAACATGGGTCGGCTCCTGCTGCGGGCGTCCGCGCCCGCGCTGACGCGAGCGGGTGGCCCAGGCGAACGGCCCGACCGGCGGTTGCATCGCGCAACGGCCGACCGCGCTCCCCGGTGGTGCCCCACCTCAGGCCCGAAAGAAAGGGCCGAATCGCCAGTCGCGCAGTGCCGAAAGTGTAGCGGCGGACTGCCGCCGCCGGGAGGCCTAGCGGAGCAGGGCGATCTTCTCCGGCAGGGTTGCCGGATCGGCCGCGGGGCGGGCGATCGGCTCAGCCACGGCCGTCGGCGCGTCGCGCTCGGCGGCTTCCGCGACCGCTGCCGGGCGGCGGGCGGGCAGGGGCAGGGGCTTCTCTCCGGCCAGCTGGCGCAGGATGTTCTGCTCGATCAGGACCTTCATGACGTAGCCGCCGTCGTCCATGTTGGCGGCGCCGACGTAGTAGCGCAGGCCCGCCTCCAGGCTGCCGGCCCGGGCGATGCACTCCTTCAGCACCAGGACGCCGACCCGCAGGTTGGTCACCGGGTCGAAGGCCGCATGGCGGCCGCCGAAGGCTTCGTACTTGTCGTCATGGACCTTGGTCATGACCTGCATCAGGCCCTGGGCGCCGACCGGGCTCTGGGCGAAGGGGTTGAAGCTCGACTCCACCGCCATCACCGCCAGGATCAGGGTCGGGTCCAGCTTGGCCAGCTCGCCGACTCGCCAGGCTTCCTGAACCAGCCGGCTGACGGGCTCGGGCGCGACCCGGTAGCGGCGCGACAGCCAGCCGGCGACCGCAGCCTGGGTCCGGCTCAGCTCTTTCGGATCGGTTGCCGTCGCCCGGGCGATCGCGTCCGGCTCGCCAAGATCGACCGCATCGGTTTCGACCGGCGGCGGCTGGCGGGCCTCGTGCCGGGCTTGGAGCCAGCTCAGGGTTTGCGCTTCCAGGGCATGGCGGAGGTCGGCGCGGCCGCCGGCCAGGAGGGTGATGCCGATCACCGCCAAGCCGAGCAGGGCCAGCGAGTTGTGGCCGACCTCGAGCAGGCCATGGCCGACGTCGCGCAGGAACACCCCGCCCGAACCGAGGACGGCCGATTTCCAGGAAGTGGCTGTCGCGCGAAGTCGATCCAGCGTCGTCGTCATTTCTCTCATCCTCCAGCCGGCCACCGATGCCCCGGCTGCCGAGGCATCGGCTGCGTGGGGCGGCACGGCAATAATCCCGCCCAGGCGGCGGTGAAGCATCGAAGAGGAAGCCGGCCAGACGCGCTGCCCGAACTTCCGGCGGCCGACGCCCGACAGGGGGAGGACCGCAAAACGGCGCGATTCTAGGAAGCGGTCAAATTCCCGGTCAACCCTCGAATCCAGCTTCTTTACTACCAATGAGTATGATTTATCGCGACCTTCGCGACTTTATTGCCGGCCTGGCGGCCACGGGCGAACTGGCTCGGGTCCGCGAACCAGTGTCCGCGCGGCTGGAAATGACAGCGGTCAGTGACTTCGTGCTTCGCCAGTCGGGCCCGGCGCTGCTTTTCGAGAACCCCGTCGGTTACAAAATTCCGGTCTTGGCGAACCTTTTCGGGACAGGCGGTCGGGTCGCTCGCGGCATGGGCGCCGCCGACGTCGGCGAGCTTCGGGACATCGGCGAGCTCCTCGCCAACCTCAAGGAGCCCGAGCCGCCCAAGGGAGTCCGGGATGCCGGCCGGCTGATCCAGCTGGCCAAGGCGCTTTGGACGATGCGGCCGGCGACGGTGGCCCGCGCCCCCTGCCGGGAAGTCGTGCTCGAAGGCGAGGCGGTCGATCTCGGCCGCTTGCCGGTCCAGACCTGCTGGCCCGAGGACGCCGGGCCGCTGATCACCTGGGGCTTGGTGATCACCCGCGGACCCCAGGGCGGCCCGGCGGCGCGAAAGCGTCAGAACCTCGGTATATATAGACAGCAGGTGATCGGCAGGCGCCAAGTGATCATGCGCTGGCTGGCCCACCGTGGCGGCGCGCTCGACTTTCGCGAGTTCGCCGCCAGCCGCCCGGGGCAGCCGTTTCCGATCGCCGTCGCCCTGGGTGCGGACCCGGCGACGATCCTGGGCGCGGTCACGCCGGTGCCCGACACCCTTTCCGAGTACCAGTTCGCCGGCCTGCTGCGCGGCGCCCGCACCGAGGTGAGCGATTGCTCGGTCGGCGATGCCGGGGTGATGCTGCAGGCGCCGGCCAGCGCCGAATTCGTCCTCGAAGGGCACATTCCGCCGGCGCCGCCCGGATTTGCCGGAACCAGCGAGCACGGGGTGGCACTCAAGGAGGTCGGCGGCTATCTCCATGCGCTCGAGGGACCGTTCGGCGACCACACCGGCTATTACAACGAGGCCGACTGGTTCCCGGTGTTCGAGATCGCCCGCCTGACCCACCGCGACTCGCCGATCTACCACTCCACCTACACCGGCAAGCCGCCCGACGAGCCGGCGGTGCTGGGCGTGGCCCTGAACGAGGTGTTCGTGCCGATCCTGCGGAAGCAGTTTCCGGAGATCATCGATTTCTACCTGCCGCCGGAGGGCTGCAGCTACCGGATGGCGATCGTCTCGATCGCCAAGCGATATCCGGGGCATGCCAAACGAGTGATGTTCGGCGTCTGGAGCTTCCTGCGCCAGTTCATGTACACCAAGTTCATCGTCGTCGTCGACGAGGACGTCGATGCCCGCGACTGGAAGGACGTGGTCTGGGCGATCACCACCCGCATGGACCCGGTGCGCGACACCGTGCTGGTCGACCACACGCCGATCGATTCGCTCGACTTCGCGTCGCCGGTCTCGGGGCTGGGCGGGAAGATGGGACTGGACGCCACCAACAAGTGGCCCGGCGAGACGGCGCGGACGTGGGGGCTGCCGATCCGCCGCGACGCCGCCGTCGAGGCGCGGGTCGCGGGAATCGTCGCCGCGCTCGGCGCGCCGCGGGCCGGTTGACCCGGCCCGGGCGACTCGGCGGAGGCCGAAGGGGGCTCAGGCCCGGCGTGGCCTACCGGCGCCGCGCCGCAGCGGGCTTGGCCGCCGGCGCGGCTGCGGGGCTCGCCGCCGCCGGCGCCGCTGCCGCCTTCCCGGACTGCAGTCCCTCGGACATGCCGATCAGCACCCCACTGACCAGCGCCGAATAGCTGTCGAGCATCGCCTGGGCGGCGCGCATGCTGCTGGCGCGGCTCGTGCGCAGGCCGGTCTGCGCCTGAGCGAGCAGCGACTCCACGGTCTGTGCCGCCTGCGCCCCGGTGTGGCTGCCTTTCATCTTCATCGCCGAAAGCACCTGTTCCCAGGGCGCCTGCAACGGCCCGGCCGTCTTGCTCGCCTTGGCGACGGCATCGAAGAAGGTGTCTTCTATCCTCTCGATGTTGGCGAGCGCGTCCTTCATCGGCTTTTCGGTCAGGCCGACGCCGGTGCTCACGAACTGCTGCAACGCCTTGCGGTTGGCCTCGACGGCCTGCAGCAGCGCCGAATCGATGCCCGCGAGCGCCTTGCCGAGCATCGCCTCGACATCGATCGCGCTTGCCGGATTCCGGGCCGCGCCCAGGGAGGCGGCGCCGGCGATGGTCTTGACGACCTTCTTGATACTTTCGAGCGTGAGCTCGCGGCCCTGCAGCGCCTGCAGGGTCGCATTCGCTACCGCCTTTCTCAGCGCTTCGCCCTGCTTGGCGCTCGCCTCCGCAAACATCGTGACGAGTGCGTCCTGATCGATCCCCGACTTGATCATGTCAGCCTCCTTGTGGTTATTGCATGTGCTGGCCGCCGTTGATGGCGATGTTCGCTCCGGTGAGGAAGGCGGCCTCCTCGGACGCCAGGTAGATGATCAGGCCGGCCACTTCTTCGGGCTTGCCCAATCGACCGACCGGGATCTGCGGCAGGATCTTCGAATCGAGGATGTCCTGCGGGATCGCCGTGACCATCTTCGTGCCGATGTAGCCCGGCGAGATGGTGTTGACGGTCACGCCCTTCTTCGCCACCTCGAGCGCCAGCGCCTTGGTGAAGCCGTGCACGCCGGCCTTGGCGGCCGAGTAGTTGGTCTGGCCGAAGGCGCCCTTCGAGCCGTTGACCGAGGAGACGTTGATCACCCGGCCCCAGCCGCGCTCGACCATGCCGTCGACCACCTGCTTGCTCATGTTGAACAGGCTGTCGAGGTTGGTCCGCATGACCGCGTCCCAGTTGACCTTGTCCATTTTCTTGAAGGTCATGTCGCGGGTGATGCCGGCGTTGTTCACCAGCACGTCGACGGCACCGACCTTGGCATGGACCTCGGCGACGGCCCGCCCGCACGACTCGATGTCGGCGACGTCGCAGGCGACCGCGGTCAGCTCGTAGCCGTTCGCCTTCATCCCCGCGAGCCATTCCCCGTGGGTCTTGTTGCCCGGCGAGTAGGTGACGACGACCCGATAGCCGGCGTCGGCCATCTTGGTCGAGATGGTCTCGCCCAGTCCGCCCATGCCGCCGGTGACGAGCACCACGCGACCGTTTCCGTTCGCCCCTGTCATGTCTGTCTCCGAGGTTGTGATGGCTTCTATTCTGGCGCGGCGGCGACCTTTGCACCCCTGTAGAAGCCCGCGGGTAGGGCCTTTCAGCCGATCCGCTCGATCGGCCGGAGCGACAGGAACATGACCTGCGGTGAGGCGTGGCCGCGCAGCAGCTTGATCGCGCAGTCCTTGTGGATGCGTGCTTCGTTCAGCGACTGGTGCAATGCATCGACCGAGCCGAGCGCCGCGCCGTCGAGGCCGAGGACGATGTCCCCCTGGCGCAGGCCACCTCGGTCGGCCGGGCTGCCGGGGTCGACCGAGAGCACGCGGACGCCGTGGCTTTCGGCCAGGCCGTGGTGCATGACGACGCGCCGGTCGAGCGCGACCGTCTGCCCGGCAACGCCGATCCAGCCGCGCCGCACCCGGCCGTGGCGCAGCAGCTGCGGAATGACCCAGGCGGCGGTGTCGATCGCGACGGCGAAGCAGATCGCCTGCGCCCCGCGGATGATCGCGGTGTTGACCCCGACCACCTCGCCGCGTGAATTCAGCAGCGGCCCGCCGGAGTTGCCCGGGTTGAGTGCGGCATCGGTCTGGATCACGTCGGGAATCAGCCGGCCGGTGCTGGCGCGCATGCTGCGGCCGAGCGCGCTGACGATGCCGGCGGTAACCGTGTGCTCGAAACCGAGCGGGTTGCCGATGGCGATGGCGATCTCGCCGCGGCGCAGGTCGGCCGAGCGGCCGAGCACAGCCGGCGCGAGCGACAGCCGGGCGGCAGCGCCGAGGTGCAGCAGCGCCAGGTCGGTATCGGGGTCGTCGCCGACCCACTCGGCGGCCGACTCGACGCCGTCGCCGAGCGCGACCTGGTAACGCAGGGCAGGCCGTGCCGCGGCCGGCGGTCGGCCGGCGCGGGCGACATGCGAGTTGGTGAGCAGGTAGCCGTCGGGCGTGATGACGAATCCCGAGCCGCCGCCGGCGTGATCGGTGGCGGCCTCGCCGCCCACGCGGACTGCGGCGACGCTCGGCGCGACCCGGTCGACCACCGAGATCACCGAGCGGGAATAGGCATCGAGAAGAAAAGCGTCGTCGGCACCCAAGGGGCGAGCTCCAAAGGTGCGAAGCTGCGGCTCGGCGGCCCCGTTGGCAAGGGGCCGAGCGGCCGGCCTCGGCCCGGCCCTCGCCGGATGGGCAGTTCGTCAGCCCGGCTCGTCCGGCGCGCAGGCGGCAAGCCGCCGCTCCAGGTAAATTCGCTCGGCCGGGCTGCGGACCAGGACCAGCGCCGCCCGGTAGAAGGCCGCCGCTTCCTTCGACCGTCCCAGCCGGCGCAGCAGATCGGCACGGGCAGCCGGCAGAAGGTGATAGCCGGCGAGCTCGCCGCCCTGCTCGAGGCGCTCGATCCAGGCAAGGCCCTGCTCGGGGCCGCGCGCCATCGCCACCGCCACCGCCGCATTCAGCTCCACCACCGGGCTCGGCTGCTCGCTCAGGAGGCCGGCATAGAGAACCGCGATCTGCTCCCAGTCGGTGGCTTCGGCGCGCTCCGCCTCGGCATGGAGCGCGGCGATCGCCGCCTGCAGCTGATAGGGACCGCGCCGGCGCCGGCGCAGCGCCGCCTCCAGGATCGCCAGCCCCTCGGCGATCTCGTCGCGCTGCCAGCGGCTCCGATCCTGCTCCTCGAGCGGGATCAACCCGCCGGCGGCGTCGATCCGGGTCGCGCGGCGGGCGTCATGCAGCAGCATCAGGGCGAGCAGGCCCTCGGCCTCCGGCTCCTCGGGCAGCAGCTCCACCAGCAGCCGGCCGAGGCGGATCGCCTCGCGGCAGAGATCGGTGCGCACCAGGCCGTCGCCTTCGGTGCTGGCGTAGCCCTCGTTGAACACGAGGTAGACGACGCCGAGCACCGCCTGCAGCCGCTCCGGCAACAGCTCGCGCGACGGCACCTCGTAGGGAATCCGGGCGTCGAGGATCTTGCGCTTGGCGCGCACCAGCCGTTGCGCAGTGGTCGCCTCCGGCTCGAGAAAGGCGCGGGCGATCTCCCGCGTCGACAGGCCGCAGAGGGTGCGCAGCGCCAGCGCCATCTGCGCCGGCTGGGCAATCGCCGGATGGCAGCAGGTGAACACGAGGCGAAGGCGATCGTCCTCGACGCCCCACGCATCGCCGGTGTCGACGCCGCCAACCTCCGGCTCGGGCGCGGCCATGTCGGGCGGCTCGTCGCTGTAGACCGGACCGGTGGCGCGCCGGCGCAGCAGGTCGACGGCGCGGCGCCGGGCCACGGTGGTGAGCCAGGCGGCCGGCGCCGCCGGCAGGCCTTGCGCCGGCCAGAGCTCGAGCGCCTTGGCGAAGGCG
>DATCGH010000746.1:0-3206 GCA_036509055.1 Caldimonas sp. | reverse complement strand
GTTCGCAGCGCGAGCTGCGAACCTTAAAACTTACGCTTCCCGCCGAGCCCAGCTCGCGAGCGGATGGCGCTCCAGGGAGCGGCACATCCGGCTCGACCAGCCTTCGGGCCAATCGCTCGGCATCGCTGCCGAGGGCGCCGGGCCGTCGCCCGCCCGGGCGAAGACCGCGCTTCCCGAGCCGGTCATCCGGCCGTTGCCGAATGCCGCCTGAAGCCCGGCCACCGCCCGCGATACCTCGGGACAAAGCGCTTCGGCCGCGGCCTGAAGATCGTTTCGCCCGAAGCCGTCGTCGAGTTCCGGCTCGGTTTCCCGCGGCTGTCGGAGCCCGTCGGACGGACGCCATTCGGCCTCGGGAAAGCCCGCAATTCTAGCAGCCTCGACGACTTCTGCCACCCGCGGCGAGCCGAACACCCGGGCTGTCTCCAGCCCGGCCGCCGGCTTGACGACGGCAAACCAGGCCGGCGGCAGCGTCACCGGGATCAGCCGCTCGCCGATGCCGCCGACCCGGGCGGGCCGGCCGTCGAGGAAGAACGGCAGGTCGGCGCCGAGCGCCAGGCCGATCGGCAGCAGCCGCGCCAGCGGCCAGTCCAGGCCCCAGAGGCGGTTGAGGGCGAGCAGGGTCGAGGCGGCGTCGGAGCTGCCGCCGCCCAGCCCGGCGCCCGAGGGCAGGCGCTTCTCGATCGAGATGTCGGCGCCGAGCGGCGTTCCGGCCGCCTGCTGCAAGGCCCGGGCGGCGCGCAGGCAGAGGTCGTCGGCCGGGAGGGGGTCGCCCAGGTCGTGCCGGACGAGGCGGGCGTCGGTGCGAAGCTCGAAATGGAGGGTGTCGCACCAGTCGATGGGCGACATCAGCGAATCGATCAGGTGGTAGCCGTCGGCGCGTCGGCCGACGACGTGCAGGAACAGGTTCAGCTTGGCCGGCGCCGGCACGTCATAGAGGGCCGGCAAGCTCATGGACGTTCGCTCACGAGCCGTCGAGCTGAATTCGCACCCCGACCGGCGGCAGCGGCTCGCGCCGGTTGGCGGAGACGGCGCCGGCGGCGAAGCGGGAGAGGTCCACGGTCCAGCCGAGCTGCTCGAAGCCCGCCCCGGCCGGCTGCGGCGTGCTCGCGGCCCCGGGCCAGGGCCGGCCGTGCAGCCAGTCGAACCAGGCCTCGATCGGCACGCTCTCGCCGAGCACTTCGCGGGTCAGGGCGTCGAGGTCGGCGAAGCGGCGCGTGCCCTGGGGCGTCACCAGCACGACTGCGCCCGGCCGCCAGCGCGCCTCGGCCAGCATGCTGCCGAGCGGTGTGGAAAGGCCGAGCGTGCCGGCCGAAGGGTTGCCGCGCAGGTCGAAGGCGGCGGCCAGCGACCGGGCCGGCGCCGAGCCGGAGGGGTCGACCCGTACGCTGAGCCGGCCGGCGAAGGCATCGCCGCCGGTGACCGGCGCGGCCGGCTCGACGCTGGCGCAGCCGGCGATCAGCAGCGGGGCAAGGAAACCGGCGAGAAGACGCGTCATCGGCAAGCAGCGGTCGCCGGCCGCGGCGCGACGCCGCGGCCGATCACAGATCGACCCGGAGCCGGGCGAGCGTCTCCCGCAGCACGTCGTTGGCGGAGTCGCGCGACCGGCCTTCGCGCCAGACCTTGCGCGCCTCTTCGGTCTGGCCGGCGATCCAGAGCACCTCGCCCAGGTGCGCAGCGATCTCCGGGTCGGGCCGGGCCTGGTAGGCGGTGCGCAGGATGCGGATCGCCTCCTCGCGGTTGCCCATGCGGTACTCGACCCAGCCGAGGCTGTCGGTGATGAAGGGCTCTCCCGGGCTCAGCTCGAGCGCCTTCTGGATCAGCATGCGTGCCTCGGGCAGGCGGAGCTTGCGTTCGGCGAGCGAATAGCCGAGGGCGTTGTAGGCATGGTGGTGGTTCGGCTTGAGCTCGATCACCCGGCGCAGCAGCCGCTCCATCTCTTCCATGTGGTTGAGCTTCTCGACCACCATGGCCTGCTCGTACAGCAGGTCGGTGTCGTTCGGGAATGCCTTGTTCGCCGCCGCCAGGACCTTGTCGGCCTCGGCCCACTGCTTGGCTTCGCGCAGGAGCTCCGTCTCGGCGACGTACTTGGCGCGCGCATCGGCGGCGGTCTGCTCGGGCACGCGGCGGATGAGCTGCCGCGCCTCGGCCATCTTGCCCTGCTTGGCGAGGAGCGAGGCCCGGCGCGACTGCACCTCGAGGGCCCGCTGCGGGTTGTCGATCTTGCCCAGCCAGCGCTCGGCGGCGGCGAAGTCGCGCTGCTGCTCGGCCGCCTGCGCCAGCAGCAGCCAGGCCTGCGTCAGCGCCGCGCTGGCCGTGGCCGGCACATCGTCGTCGCCGTCGTCGTCGACCGCGGCCGGCGCCGGACCCGAGCCGACAGGCGCGCCGCCTTCGACCAGCCGCACGTAAGTCTCGAGCGCGACGGTCGCTTCCTTCGGATGCTTGAGCTCGAGCTCGATCGCGCCGAGCGTCAGCCACGGCGGCGCCAGCTTCGGCTCGCTCTGGGTCAGGGCGGTGACCTGCGCCAGGGCATCGGTCAGGCGCTGCGACCCGGCCAGGGTGCGCACGTAGAGCAGGCGCAGCCCCGCGGGCGGCGGCGGCGTCGCCGCCATCCGGGCCTTGACGATCGCCTCGGCCTCCGGCACGGCCGGAAGCAGGTCGAGCGCGAACAGGGTCGCGTCGTCGCCCGCCGGGTTCGCCGCGGCCGCCTTTTGCGCGTAGGCGAGCGCCTTGGCCTGGTCGGGCACCGCGAGCCAGCCGCGGCCCATGGCGACGAGTGCCGCGACCCGCGTGTCCGACGCATCGGCGTAGGGCTGGAGGGCCCGCTCGATCAGCATCGCGGTCGCCGCCCGGTCGGTGCTGCGGCCGAGGAATCGCGGCACCGCGGCGATGATGCCGGGCAATGCCGGCCGCGCCGACTGGCGCAGCAGCTTGGCGAGCGGCTCTTCGGCCTCAGCAACGCGATTGAGCGCCACCAGCATCTGAACGTGATAGCGCAGGGCCTCGACCGAGCCGGGCACGGCCTCGCGCCAGGCGATCACCGCCGCCAGCGCCTGGTCGCCGGCACGCGCCTGCAGGGCAATGTCGGTGGCGCGGCGGAAGATCACCTCGTCCTTGGAACGGCGCGCGGCATCGAGCAGCAGCTGGAAGCCGGTGGCCGTGTCGCCGTTGCGCAGCTGCATTTCGGCGAGCAGCAGCTGGTAGAACAG
>DATCGH010000745.1:0-4460 GCA_036509055.1 Caldimonas sp. | reverse complement strand
CCGGTGTGGCAGCTGCACAAGGTCTACTCGACGGCGGAGACCAAGGCCTGGGTGGTCCAGGGCTGCACGACCGCGGCGATCGGCTGCCTCGACTGCAAGCAGCCGCTGATCGAGGCCATCGTCGCCGAGCAGAAGCCGTGGAGAGAGCGGGCGGCGGTCTATCTGGCCGACCCGAAGCGGGTGCACTGGATCGTCGAGGTCGGCACCGAGCGGGCGCGGACGGTGGCGCGGGAGACGATGCGGGACGTGCGCCAGGCGATGGGGCTCGCCTACTAGCAGCTCGTCCGAGGGACCTGCGGTCCCTCAACTCGCGCGCTTGTGGTGGGCTTTGCGCTTCGCGCTCGCGCCAGCGGCGCTCGCAGTCCCGGGCTTGACGCCTCCCAGCTTGCTTTCGGTGCCGGCCAGGAGCTTGGCGATGTTGGGAGCGTGGCGCCAGAAGAGCAGCAGCGACATCACGACGATGACGGCGGCGGCCGGCTCGGCGCCCCAGATCAGGAGCTGGTAGAACGGCGCGAACGCGGCCGAGACCAGCGAGGCGAGCGACGAGTAGCGAAAGAAGAAGGCAATGATGATCCAGGTGGCCAGCGTCGCCAGGCCGAGCCAGGGGTTGATCGCCAGCAGCACGCCGACCGCGGTGGCCACGCCCTTGCCGCCCTTGAAGTGGAAGTACAGCGGCCAGAGGTGGCCGAGGAAGGCGCCGAGGCCGGCGAGCGCGGCGGACCACTCGACCGCGTCGCCGCTCAGGCCGAGGCGCTGCGCACCCCAGCGCGCTGCGAGCACCGGCACCACGCCCTTCAGCGCATCGAGCAGGAGCGTCGTGATCGCGGCCTTCCTGCTGCCCGAGCGCAGCACGTTGGTCGCCCCCGGATTGCCGGAGCCGTAGCTGCGCGGATCGGCCAGGCCCATCGTCCGGCTGACGATGACGGCGAACGACAGCGAGCCGATCAGGTAGCCGGCGAGCCAGGCGAGGAACGGAAAGGCGAACTTCATCGGGAGGAGCGGGACGGGCCGGTGTGCGTCGATTCTGGCGGGTGGTTGGCGCAGCGCACCGGCCGCGCGCCGATCGACTTGATCAGCGCCGCGGGAGAGATGCCGACCAGGTAGCCGCGCCGGCCGCCGTTGATGTAGATCCGGTCGAGCCCGAGCACCGTCTGCTCGACATAGACCGGCATCGGCTTTCTCGTGCCGAAGGGCGAGGTGCCGCCGACCTGGTAGCCGCTGTGCCGCTCGGCCACCTCCGGATCGCAGGGCTCGACCGACTTGACGCCGATCGCCCGCGCCAGGTTCTTGGTGCTCACCTTCTGGTCGCCATGCATCAGGACGATCAGCGGCCGCGCCGACTCGTCCTGCATCACCAGCGTCTTGACCACCGCATGCTCGTCGACGTCGAGCTGGCGCGCCGATTCGGCCGTGCCGCCATGCTCCACGTAGTCGTAGACGTGCTCGGAAAAATCGACGCCGGAGCGGCGCAGGAACTGCGTCGCCGGCGTCTCGCTGACGTGATGGGACTTCTTCGCCATGGCGGTAACCGCCGTGATTCTCGCCCCTTGCGGGGGAACCACGCCGTGCGGTTGCCGCCGCGCCGGTCAGAAGGAAGCGACCGGCTCGTCCTCGGACGCGCTCTTGTCCTTGAACACCGAGGCCGCGCTCGGCACCGAGGGATCGCCGGACACGGCCGAATCGCCGACGATGCCGACCGGCACCATCGCGGCGGTCGCCGCCTGCGCTCCGGCGGACGATGTCAAGGACGGATGTTGCGGCGCCAGCAGCATGGCGCCCGCGGCGAGCGCGGCCCCCGCGAGGACGGCCGCGACGATGGGCCCGGCTTGCCGCGCCGACGCGGCGCGGAACGAGGAAGGGATTGCCAGCATACCGTTCTCCTGCCAGAGCGGCCCGAAGGGGTCGCCTGACAGGAAGTACGCAACGGCCGGTCCGAACCGGCCACGGCAGGGACGCTACTTCGCGCCGCCGCTCGCCTTGGCCACGTAGCGGGCCAGGGCCAGGATCTGGTCTTCCTTCAGCGTCGCCTTGTACGAAGGCATCGCACCGATGCCGTTGCGCAGCGCCGCGGCCACCCGGTCCGCATCGGGCTGCAGCTCGTCGAGCACCGGGCCGACGGCGCCAGTCGTGCCGGCGTCCTTCAGCGTGTGGCAGAGGGCGCACGACGGCGCCGCGCCGGTGGTGAACAAGGCCTTGCCCGCGGCCAGGGTGGCAGCAGGAGGAGGAGCCCGGCGATCGTCCCGATCAGGCCGGGAATGCGCCGGGCCTCCCGGGCCGAACGATCCTCAGGCAACGGCGACCTTGACCGCGTGGTCGAGCCAGCTGTTGTTGCTGTAGCCGTGGGCGTTCTCGGCGCGCTGCTCCGGCTGGGTGTTGCCGGCCGCATCGACGGCGCGGCTGGCCAGCACGTAGTTGCCCGGCGCCATGCGCAGCGGAATCGCGAACTGGCGCCAGGCGAAGCGGCCGAGATCGGGGCCGACGAAGGCCGCCTCGAGCCAGGTCTTGCCGCCGTCGCTGGAGACTTCGACCCGGCGGATCGGCGAGCCGTTGCCGAAGGCGACGCCGGTCACGTAGACGGTGCCGGCGCGAACGCCCCGGTCGCCGGCCGGGCCGGTGATGAACGACTTGACGTTGAGCTCCTGCACCGAGGGCTCGCTTGCCTTCGACTGCTCGCCGAGCGGCGTGATGCGGTAGCCCGTGGTCATGATCTTGGCCTGCGACTCGGTCGCGGTGAAGGCCACGCGCTTGACGTACTTGATGTTGTTGACGCCGTTGTAGCCGGGCACGATGAGGCGCAGCGGCGCGCCGTGGGCGAGCGACAGCGGCGCGCCGTTCATCTCCCAGGCAAGGATCGCGTCGGTCATCGCCGCGACCCTCACCGAGCGCTCGACCATCACCGACAGCGGGTCGACGCCGTCGGGAATCTTCTCGCCGCCGGTGCCGGTGAGGAAGACCATGCCCGGGGCGACGCCGCCGCAGGCCTCGGCGACATAGCGTACCGGCACGCCGCTCCAGATGACGCAGCCCGCGGCGCCGACCGTCCAGGGCGTGCCGCTCGGCTTGCTCGGGAAAAAGCCCCGGCCGTTGCCGGAGCACTGCAGCACCGTCGCCACGGTCTCGACGCCGATCGTCTTCAGCTCGGCGACGGTGAAGCTGCGCGGCGTGCGCACGCCCTCGATGGCCACCTGCCAGCCATCGCGATCGGCCACGATCGAGGCGTCCGGCGGCGGCAGGTTGTTGCGCACGTAGAGTTGCTCGGCCGGCGTGACGACGCTGGTGCCGAAGGCGGAGCGCCGGGTCTCGATGGTCTGCGCGCTGTGCACGATCACGGCGTTCGCATCCTTCCACGCGGCATACGCCGGCAACGGCCGGGGCGCGGCGGGTGCGGCCGGCGCGGGCGCCGCCTGGGCGGCCGCCTCGCCGGCGAAGCCGGCCAGGCCGACGGCCGCGAGAGCGCCGGCGCTGCCGGCGAGAAGTTGGCGGCGACGCAGAAATTGCGTGGCTTCGGTCATCAGATGCACTCCGTAGGCGAGAAGGTTGCGGCACACGCCGCCCTGGCGATGCCAGGTGATTCGAGTATCCCACCGCCCCCCGCGGCCCAGCAACGTCCGGGCGGTCGCGACGCTGCTCGTCGCGGCGCCCTCGCCACAGGGTTTTCGAGATCGCGACGAGAAGCGTCAGGCGGTCGAGGGCACGCTCGATCCCGCGGCGAAAGCGATCGCGGCCCGAAGGAGATCGAGCGCCAGCGGATCGCTCAGCAACGACTCCGGCCGGATCAGGAAGCAGACCGCCGGCGGCGCCGCGCGTGCGAGGACGAGGGGCGTGCCGGCCGCATCGCGCAGCCAGCAGGCCGACCACGCATCGTCTTCATCCGCGGCCTTCGCGCGACCGCTGTCCTCGGCAAGCGCCAAGGTCGCGTAGCGCATGGCCTTGAACGGCCGCATCGTCGCCGAGGGTGTGCCTTCGACCGGCACGCCATCGACGAGCCGGCCGTGCTGCGGCGCCGTCGCCACGACCGTGCGGCCCGAGGCGCGCAGCACCCGCGCCGCGGCATCGCCGATCGCCACGAAGCCGCGATCGCCATGGGCCAGCGCCTTGGCCGCCGCATCGTCGCCAGCGGCAAGAACGAGGGTCGTCGCCGCCGGGTCGAGTGCGAGGCCGAGCGCGCGCAAGCAGTCGGCGAGAGCGGCGGCGAAGGGATCGCCCTCGGAACGCAGCGCCACCGAAGTGGGCAATGCGACTTCGCCCGCCGACGGTCCGCCACCGCCCCCGGCGACCCGCGCCTCCAGATCGCCGTCGACGGCCAGCCCGAGGGCACGCCAGAGCGAGACCGCCTTGATCCGCGACTCGAGCTCCTCGCGCGCCGGGTCGGAGCCGGCAACGAGATCGCCGCCGGTGCGCACCTCGGCGACGCCGTCGCGCACGGCGGCGGCGCGCAGGATCGTGCCGACCCGGGCCGC
>DATCGH010000744.1:0-6845 GCA_036509055.1 Caldimonas sp. | reverse complement strand
TCGTAGCCGTGGTCCGGATCGACCCGCCGTGCGAGCTGCGCCAGCGCCAGGGTGCGCTCGGCCAGGCACTCGAAGATCAGGAACGAGGGCCCGCCGGCGGCGATCAGCGCCTCGACCACCGGGGCGGCGGCGTCGGTGCGGTCGCCGGAGAAGCCGGCGGCGCAGCCGATGCGAAGGAGCGGGGAGTTCGAGCCGGGATCGGGTTGCATCGGTGCGACTCTAGGGTGAGCACTGTCATCTGTAAAATCGAAATTAAGGATCAAGTGATCGGTAAAGCAGATCAATGGCCGTCACCTTGCGCCAGCTTCGCGCTTACGCCCTGCTCCTGCAGGAGCGCAACTTCACCCGCGCGGCGGCGGCGATGCACCTGTCGCAGCCGGCCTTCAGCGCCCTGATCGGCGGGCTCGAGGAAAGCCTCGGCGTGCGCCTCTTCGACCGCAGCAAGCGCCATGTCGCGCCCACGGCCGAAGGCGCCGACTTCGAGGGTCCGGCACGGCGGGCGCTGGCCGAGTTCGACAACGCCGTCGCCGGCATGCACGACCGCGCGGCGCTGCGCCGCGGCCGGGTCTCGCTGGCGCTCCTGCCTTCGCTCGCCGCCGGCTGGCTGCCGGCGGTGCTGGCGCGCTTTCGTGCCCTTCATCCCGGCATCACGGTCGAGGTCGCCGACGTGCTCTCGGAGCCGTGCATCGAGCGGGTGATGACGATGCAGGCCGACTTCGCCCTGGCCGCCGTGCGCGCCGAGACGCCCGAGCTGCAGGCGCAGGTGTTCTGCGCCGACGACTTCCATCTCGTCTGCCGCGCCGACCATCCGCTGGCCAAGGCGCGCGCGCCGATCCGGCTGCGCGATCTGGCGGCCTGGCCCTTCATCCACCTGTCGCGGACCAGCAGCGTGCGCCAGTACCTCGACGCCGCGTTCCGGCCGCAGGCGATGGACACGGTGATGGAGGTCGATCAGCTCGCCACGGTGATGGGCATGGTGCGGGCCGGTCTCGGCATCAGCGTCGTGCCGGCGCTCGCCCTTTTCCACTTCGAGCAGCCCGAGATCGCCACCCGGCCGGTGCCTCTCCCCGGCCTGGCGCGGCGGATCTACCTGGTGCGCCGGCGCGACCGGAGCCTCTCGGTCGCGGCCCAGGCATTGCACGATCTGGTCCTCGCGCACCGACCCACGCCGGCGTCCGCGCCGAAGGCGCCGCCGCGAGCGCCGCGGCCTGGCCGGCGGCTCCGGGCGTAAGCTCGACCTCGTCCCGGAGGAGCCACCGATGTCCGTCAGCTCCCGCGCCGCCGATCGCCGGTTGCAGGCATGTCCTCGAAAGCCTTGACGGCCGATCAGCTGCAGGCCCTCTCGGCGCTGTTGGACGAGGCGCTCGACCTCGACCCCGCGTCGCACGGCGACTGGCTCGCCGACGTGGCCCGGCGCGCGCCCGACCTGCACGAGCGGATCTCGCAGCTCCTCGCCATGCGGGCGCACGGTACGTCGACCGGACCGCTCGGCGAGTACGCGCTCAGGGCCTTGTGGGAAATGCCGGCCGCGGGCATGGGGCGCCTGCGGGCAGGCGAGGCGGTCGGGCCGTACCGGCTGTTGCGCGAGCTGGGCACCGGCGGCATGGCGACGGTGTGGCTCGCAACGCGCGCCGACGGCGCGTTCCAGCGCCAGGTCGCGCTCAAGCTGCCACAGCTGTCGCGCCTGCAGCCGACCCTGGCCGACCGCTTCGCGCGCGAGCGCGACATCCTCGCCAAGCTGGAACACCCGAACATCGCCCGCTTCTACGACGCCGGCATCAGCGCCGACGGCCTGCCGTACATGGCGATGGAGTTCGTCGAGGGCGAGACGATCACCGCCGGCTGCGACGCCGTCTGCATGCCGCTTGCGGGGCGGCTGCGCCTCTTTCTGCAGGTGCTCGACGCGATCCAGTACGCGCACGCGAACCTGGTGATCCACCGCGACCTCAAGCCTTCGAACATCCTCGTCAATGGCGAGGGCCAGGTCCGGGTGCTCGATTTCGGCATCGCCAAGCTGATCGCCGGCGAAGGCGTCGATGACGAGCTGACCCGGGCGGCGGGGCGTGCCCTGACGATGGCCTATGCGAGCCCCGAGCAGGTACGCGGCGAGCAGCTGTCGACCGCGAGCGACCTCTACTCGCTCGGCGTCGTCCTGTTCGAGCTGCTCGCCGGCGGGCGCCCGTACACGCTGCCGGGCGCATCGCCGGCGCAGCTCGAGGCGGCGATTCTCGAGGCCGCGCCGGCCCGGCCCGGCGCCGTGCTCGCCCGCGCCGACGGCGCCGACGAGCGCGCACGGCGGCGCGGCGGCACGCCGGCGCGGCTCGGGCGCGAGCTCGACGGCGACCTGGCCAGCGTGCTGCGCAAGACGCTCGCCAAGCAGCCGGGCGAGCGCTACGACAGCTGCGCGGCGCTGCGCGACGACCTGCGCGCCTATCTCGAAGGCCGGCCGGTGGCCGCGCAACCCGAGTCGCGGCTGTACCTCACACGCAAGTTCGTCGGCCGCAACCGGATCGCGGTCGCGTCAGCGGCCGGCGTGCTGGTCGCCGTGCTGGCGGGCGCCGGCCTGTCGCTGTGGCAGGCGGGCGTCGCCCGCGAGCAGGCACGCCGCGCGCAGGAGCAGGAAGCGCGCGCCGTGGCGGTCCAGGACTTCCTGCTCGGCCTGTTCCGCAGCAATGCCGATGCGCAGCCCGACCCGGTGCGGGCGCGCGAGACCACGGCGCGCGAGCTGCTCGACATCGGCGCGGCGCGCCTGCGCGGCCGGCTCGACGAGACGCCAGCGGCGAAGGATGCCGTGCTCTCGACGCTGTCGGACATGTACGTCGACGTCGGCCTCGACAAGCAAGCCGCCGACCTGTCCGGCGACCGCGTCGCGCTGCGCGAGAGGATGTACGGGGCCGACGACCCGCGCGTCGCCGAAGCGCTGGTCGATCAGGTGAACGCGATCGACAGCACCACCGAGGCGAACCGCGCCGGCGCCCTGCTCGCCCGCGCGCGCCGGATCGTCGACCGCTCGCCGGCGGCGACGACCGAGCTTCGACTGCGCGTTGTCTTCGCGCAGGCGCAGATCACCCGCTATACCGACACGAGCGCGTCGCTCGCCTTCGTGCAGCAGGCGCGCGCGCTGATGCGGCAGACCGGCACCGCGGGCGATGCGATGCGGCGCGCCCTCTATCTCGAAGGGCTCACGCTCGGCTTCGTCGGCGCCTGCGGCGAAGGGCTGCAGCGCGTCGAGGAGGCACACCGCATCTCGCTGGCCAGCGAGGGGCCGAAGCAGCAATGGCATATACCGGAGACGACGGCGATCGCCAGCAACGCGATCTGCATCGGCGACTACGCGCGTGCCGAAGCGGCCCTGCAGGAAGGGCTCGAGCTGTCGCGCCGGCTGAACGGACCCGATCACATCGACACCACCCATGTCCTGCTGCGGCTGATGCGGGTCTATGGCGAAACGTCGCGCGCCGCCGAGGCCAGCGCGATCGACGCGCGCCTGCGCTCGCTGAGCGACAGCCCTGCCGTGCAGCACAGCGCGAACCTGAACACGACCCTGCTGCGCGCGCTCACGCTGCGCGCGTGGGAGACCGGCCGGCTCGACGATGCGGACGCGTTCTCCGCCCGCATGGTCGAGGCCTACCGCGGCTTCACCGGCGCCAGCACGGTGCTCGCGACCGCGCTGCAGACGCGCGGCCGCATCGTCGGCGCGACCGGCCGCCTCGACGACGCCACGCGCGTCCTCGACGAGGCGCTGGCGATGCAGCGCCGCGCGCTCGGCGCGCGCGCCACGCCGGCCGCGCTCGCGCCGGCGCGGATCGACCGCGCAGCGGTCGCGCTGTGGGCGGGCCGCCCGGCCGAGGCGCTGGCGCTGACCGAGGCGGTGGCCGCGGAGCTGCCGGCCGACGCCGCCGAGACGCGGCCGCTGGCGCCGCTCGTCGCCCGCTGGCGTGCCGCCGCGCTGCGCGAAACGGGCCATGCGGCCGAGGCCGACGCCGCGGCGCAGGCAGGGCTGCAGGCGATGCAGCCGCCGCTGCGTGCCGGCGACCTGCCGACGCTGCGCGCCGATCTCCTGCTCGAGCGCGGTCTGGCGCTCCACGCGATGAGCCGGTTCGCGGATGCGCGCGACATGCTGGCCGCGGCGCTCGCGCTGCGCACGGCGAGCGACGACCCTGCCAGCGTCTGGCGCGCGCGGGTGGAGCTGGCCCAGGCGGACACGCTCGCGGCGCTCGGCGATCGCCGCGGCGCGCGCGACCTCGGCGACGGCGCGCGGCAGCGGCTGGCTTCGGTCAGCGCCGTCGCGCCGTCGCTGCTGCGTTCCCCCTCGGGCTGGCCGGCGAACGAGCGCCGCCAGCCATGATTTGCGGCGGGGCGACCTTGCTTGCGCAGCTTCTTCGCCGCCTCGAGGATCGGCAGCCCCGCCTTCATCGCGCCCGCCGCAGCACATGTTCGCCTAGCAGCCGGCGCTGCCCGTTCCCCGGCGCGGGCGGTTCGACCACCGCCCGCGGCGATTCGTCACCTCGGCCCCCATTCGCGTCGCGGTGCCGCCTACGATCGCCGCATGACGGCATCCGCTTCGCCCTTGTCCGAGCCCGCGGCCGCGGCGACCCACGGCGACCGGCGGCTCTGGCTCGGCTATGCGGGCCTGTGCCTGCTCTGCTGGCTGCTCTACGCCATCGCCGGCATGGGGGCCGAACGCGGCTCGTGGCGGGCCTGGGAGGCGATCTACGAAGCCACCTGGAACCTGGTGCCGCCGATGCTGCTCGGCACGCTGGCCCTGCCCTGGGTCAGAGGGATGCAGCGGCGCGAGCGCTCGGCGCCGGCCCGCATCGGCGCCCACACGCTGGGCGCGCTCGCCTTCGCCTCGCTCTGGCATCTGTTCGACTTCGCCCTCTCGAGCTGGTTCTTCGGCCGTGACCATGCGGTCGCGACCTTCGAGCAGCGCGTGCTCTGGCGCACCGCCTGGGCCGTGTTCGTCTACACGGCGCTGGTCTCCGGCTTCGGCGGCGCCCTGCACGCCCGCCGCGCCCATCGCGCCGCACTGCTGGCGGCCCAGGCCGAGGCTGGGCTGGTGCGGGCCGAGCTGGCGGCGATCAGCGGCAAGCTCAATCCGCACTTTCTCTTCAACACCCTCAACTCGATCATCTTCCTGACGAGGAAGGACGCCGCCGCGGCCGAGCGCGCCCTGCTCAGCTTTGCGCGGATGCTGCGCTACCTGCTCGACGCCAACCGCGGCGCCGCCGACCGCGTGCCGCTGCGCGAGGAGCTCGATTTCGTGCGCGACTACCTCGGCCTGGAGGCGCTGCGTCTCGGCGCGCGCCTGGCCGTGGTCTGGCAGATCGACGAGGCCGTGACCGAGGAGACGATTCCGCCGCTCACCCTGCAGCCGCTGGTCGAGAACGCGATCGTCCACGGCATCGCCCCGCGCACCGAGACCGGCACGGTGCACATCGAGTGCACCCGCCTGGCGCCGCCCGACCGCCTGCTGCTGCGGGTGAAGGACGACGGCGCCGGCTGCGTCTGGCCGCCGGTCGCGGCGAAGGCGGGCGGCGTCGGTCTCGGCGCCCTGAGCCGGCGCTTCGCCCTCGACTACGGGGGCAAGGCGCGCTTCAGCGTGCGCTCGGCGCCGGGCCAAGGCTTTTGCGTCGAGATCGTCCTGCCCGCAAACGACGACGAATCATGACGATGAAGCGAACCACGACCCTGATCGCCGAGGACGAGCCGCTCGCCAGCGAAGGCCTGGCCGAGTGGGTGCGCGAGCTGCCCGAGCTCGAGCTGGTGGGCGTGCGCGCCGACGGCCCCGGCACCCTGCAGGCGCTGCGCGAGCTCGCCCCCGAGCTGGTGCTGATGGACATCCACATGCCGGGGATGAACGGGCTGCAGGTGCTGCGTGCCCTCGCCGGCGATCCGGGCCATCCGCCGCCGACGGTGATCTTCACCACTGCCTATGACGAGCATGCGGTCGCCGCCTTCGAGCTGCATGCGGTCGACTATCTGCTGAAGCCCTTCTCGCAGGAGCGATTCGTCGAGGCCGTGCGGCACGCGCTGCAGGGCGTCGGCGCGCGCGACGCCGCCCTGCCGGCGCTCGCCGCGGCATCGCACGCCGAGGTCGAGCCGCTGACCCGGGTGCTGGTGCGCGACGGCGGCAAGATCTTCCCGCTGATGGTCGACGCGATCGAGTGTCTGCGCTCCGACACCAAGTACACGGCGATCGTCAGCCGGGGACGCAGCCACCTGGTGCGCCTGCCGCTCTCGGCGTTCGAGAAGCGGCTCGATGCGAGCCGCTTCCTCAAGATCAACCGCGCCTGCATCGTCAACCTCGACTTCGTGGTGGCGATGGTTCCAGGCGAGAACTCGCAGCTCGAGGTGCAGCTGAAGGACGGCACGCGGGTCACCGCGAGCCGCGAGGTCTCGCGTCAGCTCCGCGCGGATTCGCTATGAAGAAGATCGCTCTCCTCCTCGGCCTGGCGCTGCTCGCCGGGCCGCCCCTCGCCTCGGCGCAGACGCCCGAGGGCCGGACCTACACCCCGGGCAACTTCGACGCGGTCGAGATCTCGGGCTCGGCCGACGTGCGCTTCACCCAGGGACCGAGCGACCAGGTCTTCGTGCGCGGCGGCGAGGAGGTGCAGCGCGCGGTGCTGCTGGACGTGCGCAACGGGCGCCTCCGGATCGACCAGGGCGGTGCCTGGCGCTTCTGGGACGCGAACCGGGTGCGGGTCGAGGTGCAGGCGCGCGAGCTGAGCCGGGTCACGATCTCCGGCGCCGGCGATTTCGTCGCGCCGGCGCCGGTGCGTGTCGAACGCCTCGTGGTCAGCATCTCCGGCGCCGGCTCGGCCCGCTTCGAGCGGCTGGACGCG
>DATCGH010000743.1:0-2496 GCA_036509055.1 Caldimonas sp. | reverse complement strand
CAGCGCACGCCGGTGCGCGGCCAGGAGGTCGAGGTCGCTGGCCCCGGAGGAGGTCTCGTCCAGATCGCCGTGACCGCTGCGGGTGGAAGTGCGGCCGTCGCGCGGCAGGGTGGCATAGCCCGAGTTGGCGGCGCCATAGATCTGGTTGCCGGGACCCTCGACCGTGCGCACCGTCAGGTGCACCGGCTGGATGCCGCGCTCCTGCAGCATCTTGATGATCTGCGAATAGCACTCCGGCATCGCCTGGGCCACGTTCTGCCCGAGCTCTCGGGTGTAGATGCGGCGATGGTCGCGGTCGCCGGAGAGCGATTCGATGCCCCGGTTCAGGGCCGCGCCGATGATCTCGGGGCGCAGCGGGTTGCGCTCGTCGTCGGCGCGGCCGAGCGAGAGCAGCGAGCCCATGTAGGCCGCCAGGTCGCGCAGCTGCCAGTCGCACTCGTGCGAGATCAGCTGGCCGAGGCGGACGTGGTTCATCTGCGTCTCGACCTCCTGGACATCGACCAGGCTGAGCGACTCCCAGTCGGCCGATTCGAGCTTGCGCTTGTGGTCGACCTGAGGCGCGAGGTCCTTGGCGACACGCTCCCGCAGCGCCTCGTGGAACGCGCTCTGGAACATGCCCATGTTGCGACGCAGCTCCTGCATCGCGTTGAAGATCTGCTCGCGCTCGGCCGCCCGGATGGCGTTCTGCGCCTGCACGTCCAGGCTTTCCGCCACGCGCATCGCCGCCGACGTGGCCGCCGTCCGGATGAGGGTCATGGCCGCGTCGAGCGCGGCCTGTACGCGTGGGTCGATCGGATTCATCTCGGGCGTGACACGCTGCGCCGGGCCGCGGCGCGCGCAGGGAGACCTCTATACAGGCGAAGTTCCTCTTAGTATGGGCTAAAGAACCGGCCGGAACCCGGCACTGCGTCACGCTCGGCGACGGGCGGCATGGCCCGGCGGGCTTGCCTCGGCCCCTTCAGCGCTTGAGCGCGTCGCGGATCTCGCGCAGCAGGATCGTGTCCTCGCTCGGCGCGGGCGGGGCCGGCGCCTCTGCTCGCCGCAACCGGTTGATCTGCCGGACCATCATGAAAATGACGAAGGCGAGGATCAGGAAGTTGAGGCAGACGGTGAGGAAGTTGCCCCAAGCCAGGAGCGGCACGCCCGCCTTGGTGAGCGCCTCGTAGGTCATCGGCCCGGCGTAGCCCGGCGGAGGCGGGGCGAGGACGACGAAGTAGTTGGAGAAATCGAGCCCGCCGAAGATCCGGCCGATCACCGGCATGACGAGGTCCTTCACCAGCGAGTCGACGATCTTGCTGAAGGCCGCGCCGATGATGACGCCGACCGCCAGGTCGACGACGTTGCCCTTGGCCGCGAACTCCCTGAACTCGGTTGCCAGTCCCATGCGTCTCCTCCACGTCGTGGCCCGAGTATTGCCTCCGCCTCGGCGAAGTCAAGCCAGGGGACGGCGCACCCGGTCCCGAGTCGTCGGTCTTGACAGCACCGCTAGAATGTCGGGTTGACTTCTCGCGTCTCGTACGGGCGTCATCAAGGAACGGATCAGCATGAGTGAGCAGAAGATCGACGGTGGCAAGCGCACCTGGATCATCGCGTCGGGTTGTGCCGGCGCAGTCGGTGCCGGCTTCGTCGCCGTCCCCTTCGTCAGCAGTTTTCAGCCTTCGGAGCGTGCCCGTGCCGCAGGCGCAGCCGTCGAGGTCGACATCGGCGGCATCAAGCCGGGCGAAAAGCTCACCGTCGAATGGCGCGGCAAGCCGGTCTGGATCGTGCGGCGCACGCCCGAGCAGCTCGCCGAGCTGCCCAAGCTCGACCCGCTGCTCGCCGACCCGAAGTCGAAGCGCAATCCCGACGAGCTGACGCCCGAGTACGCGCGCAACGAGAACCGCTCGCGCAAGCCCGAATACCTGGTGGTGGTCGGCATCTGCACCCACCTCGGCTGCTCGCCGAGCGACAAGTTCGTGTCCGGCCCCCAGGCCTCGCTGCCCGACAACTGGATGGGCGGCTTCCTCTGCCCCTGCCACGGCTCGACCTTCGACATGGCCGGCCGGGTCTTCAAGGACAAGCCCGCGCCCGACAACCTCGAGGTGCCGCCGCACATGTATCTCTCCGACAGCCGCCTCCTCATCGGCGAATCGAAGCAGGCCTGAGCCCGCTTCACCGCACCCCACGCCGAACCGAGGAGCCCGACCCATGGCCGAATTCCAAACCGCACCCGCCGGCGCCGGCACGGGTCAGAAGCTTCTGACCTGGATCGACAACCGCTTCCCGCTGAGCAAGCTCTACAAGGACCACCTGTCCGAGTACTACGCGCCGAAGAACTTCAACATCTGGTACGTGTTCGGCGGCCTGGCGACGCTGGTGCTGGTGATGCAGATCCTCACCGGCATCTTCCTGACGATGCACTACAAGCCCGACGCCGCCAAGGCGTTCGAGTCGGTCGAGTACATCATGCGCGACGTGCCCTGGGGCTGGCTGGTGCGCTACATGCACTCCACCGGC
>DATCGH010000742.1:0-3991 GCA_036509055.1 Caldimonas sp. | reverse complement strand
CCGTCGTCGAAGCCGATGCGGATGCCCTGCCCGGTCGTGACCGCCGAGCGTCGTGACGCCGAGGCGCTCGAGATCGATGTCGGGGGTGGCCAGCGTGCGGTAGCGCGCGATCGTCTCGCTCTTCTTCCAGATCGCTTCGGTGATCGACTCGGGCGCCGGACCGCCGGGTTGCACGGACCAGACGATTCTGTCGCCGATACTGCGCCCCCATGTCGGCCCAGGTCTTCATCAAGCTGTTCGCGATCTTCGCCGTGGTCGCGATCGGCTGGGGCGCGGCGAAGAGCGGCCGGCTCGGCAGCGGCGACCCGGCGCGCGTGCTTGCCGGCGCCGCGTTCTACGTCTTCGTGCCGGCGCTGCTGTTTCGCACCTCGGCGCGGATCGAGTTCGAGCGGCTCGACGTGCGCATCCTCCTCGCCTTCTTCACGCCGACCGTGGCGGTGGCCGGGGCGGTCTATCTGCTCCTGCGCCTGCGCCCCGCCGGCAGCAGCGAGCCGGCGGCGCCGAGCGTGCGGGCGATCACCGCCTCGTTCGGCAATGCGGTCCAGGTCGGCATCCCGCTGGCGGCGGCGCTCTATGGCGAAGCCGGCCTCGCCTTGCACATCACCCTCGTCAGCCTGCATGCGCTGATCCTCTTGACCGTGCTCACGGCACTGGTCGAGCTCGACCTCGCCCGGGCGGAGCGGCGCACCGCCAGCGGCGGCCCGCGGCTGCTGCGCACGCTCGCGACCACGGTGCGCAATACCGTAATCCATCCGGTGATCCTGCCGGTGCTGGCCGGACTCGCCTGGAATGCGTCGGGGCTGGCGATCCCCGGCTTCGTCGACGAGATCCTCGCGACCCTCGGCCAGGCGGTGGTGCCGCTCTGCCTGGTGCTGATCGGCGTCTCGCTCGCGCACTACGGCGTCAAGGGCGCGATCCGCGGCGCGGTCGGCCTGACGCTGGTGAAGCTCGTGGTGCAGCCGCTCGCGGTGCTCGTCTTCGCCCGCTTCGCCCTTGGCCTCGCCGGCGTGCCGCTGGCGATCGTCGTCATGATGGCGGCGCTCCCGGTGGGCAGCAACGCCTTGATCTTCGCCCAGCGCTACCAGACCCTGCCTGGGGAGGTGAGCACCGCGATCGTCGTCTCGACCCTGGCTTTCGTCGCGACCGCGCCACTCTGGATCGCGGTCCTGCACGCCGTCGGCTGATCGCCGCGCAGAAACATTGGTGGGCTCAGGGCCTTTGGCGATACTCGGGGGATTGCCGTTTCGGCGCCGGGGACTCGATGTCGCTGACCGGTTTTTGGGCTCGGTTCAAGTCACGGCGTCCGGCCTCGACGGAGGCTGCCGCGCCTGCGCCTCCGCCGGCCAGACCGGCGCCTGTGCCAGCCACCGCGCCAGCGCCTTTGCCGAAGGCTCCCGCGGCCGTCGCCAACGGCGCGCCGGTTGAAGCCGCGGCGCCGGAGCGGCACGACGAGCGCCACGTCCGCTTCTTCTGCTGGCTGGTCGGCGTCTCGGCCGCCGCCGCGCCCGGCCCCGAGGAGAAGCCCGCCGCCGTGATCGGCCCGCTGCTCGAGCGGCTCGACGAGGTGATCGCCTCGGACACCCTGCGCGCCAACCTCCTGCCGCGCGCTCCGCACGTCGTGCCGCAGCTGATGAAGACGCTGCGCGATGAGAGCTATTCGTCGGTCGATGTCGCCAGCCGGATCTCGCGCGACGTCGTCCTGAGCGCCGAAGTGATCCGCAGCGCCACCAGCGCCTACCGCGCCAAGGAGGACAAGGAGGGCGAGATCGACCTTGCCCGGGCGGTGGCGATCATCGGCACCGCGGGCCTGCGCCGGGCGATCGCCAGCGTCGTGCTGCGGCCGATCTTCGATGCCGGCGGCGACACGCTCTCGGCCAAGGCCGCGGTCAAGATCTGGCGCGACGCCGACCGCAAGGCACGCCTCAGCGCCGCGCTCGCCGGCCAGCAGTCGCTCGACCCGTTCGACGGCTACCTCGCCGGACTGCTGCACAACTCGGGCTGGACCGCCGCCTTGCGCGCCCTCGACGGCTTCGACGACCTGCTCTTCAGCAGCGTCGACCTGGCCCATCCGGCGGTGGTGCCGCAGCTGCTGCGCCGGCGCGACGCGCTGTTCGGCACCCTCGTCGGCCCGTGGAACCTGAGCCCGGCGATCGACAGCCTCGCCCAGGAGGTCGGCCAGCTCGGCCTCGACGCCGTGCGCTCGCCGCTCGGCCTCGCCCTGCGCGAAGCCAACCGGCTCGCCGCCCTGTACGCGCTGGCCCCCACCGGGCACCGGCCGGCGGCGGCCGTGCCCGGCTGGGCAACGCTCGCCAAGCCGGTCCAGGATTGCTATCTCGGCCTCGGCCGGACGGCCTGATCGGCGGAACGCCGACCTATCATCGCGTTCGCCGCGGGGTGCCGATCGCTCCCGCGCCCACTCTCGAGGATCGCCGCCCATGACACACCGCATCATCCGACGCGTCGCCGCGCTCGCCTTCGTCGCTGCCGGCATGGCCGCCAGCCCGGCGTTCGCCGCCAAGACGCTCGTCTACTGCTCCGAAGGAAGCCCCGAAGGCTTCAATCCGCAGTTCTTCACCACCGGCACCACCGCCGATGCGTCGTCGGTGCCGATCTACAACCGCCTGGTCGAGTTCGAGATCGGCACGACCAACATCGTGCCCGGCCTGGCCGAGAGCTGGACCGCCACGGCCGACGGCCTGACCTACACCTTCCGCCTGAGGAAGGGCGTGAAGTTCCACAGCAACGCGAAGTTCACGCCGACCCGGGAGTTCAACGCCGACGACGTCCTGTTCTCGTACAACCGCCAGGCCGACCCGAACCACCCCTACGCCAAGGTGACGCCCGGCCAGACCTACGCGTACTTCGAGGACATGGGCATGAAGGACATCGTCGAGCGGGTCGAGAAGGTCGACCCGATGACGGTGCGCTTCGTGCTGAAGAAGCCGGAGGCGCCGTTCATGGCCGACATGGCGATGGACTTCGCCTCGATCCTCTCGGCCGAGTACGCCGACAAGATGATGGCGGCGAAGACGCCCGACGTCGTCGACAAGGAGCCGATCGGCACCGGCCCGTTCCAGTTCGTGTCCTACCAGAAGGACGCGGTGATCCGCTACAAGGCCTTCGACGATCACTGGAACGGTCGGCCGAAGATCGACAACCTGGTCTACGCGATCACCACCGACGCCTCGGTCCGCTACGCCAAGCTGAAGACCGGCGAGTGCCACGTGATGGCGTTCCCGAAGCCGGCCGACGTGGCGCTGATGAAGAACGACCCGAACATCAACCTGGTGTCGCAGCAGGGCCTGAACGTCGGCTACATCGCCTTCAACGTCGAGAAGAAGCCGTTCGACTCGAAGCTGGTGCGCCAGGCGCTCAACATGGCGGTGAACAAGAAGGCGATCCTCGACTCGGTGTTCCAGGGGGCCGGACAGACCGCCAAGAACCCGATCCCGCCGACGCTCTGGGGCTACAACGACCGGGTGGCCGACTACCCCTACGACCCGGCCAAGGCCAAGGCGCTGCTGGCGCAGGCCGGCTACCCGAACGGCGCCGAGGTCGAGCTCTGGTATTTGCCGGTGACGCGTCCCTACAACCCGGACGGCAAACGCATGGCCGAGCTGATCCAGGCCGACTGGGAGAAGGTCGGCGTCAAGACCAAGCTCGTCACCTACGAGTGGGGCGAGTACAGGAAGCGCAGCAAGACCGGCGAGCAGCACGCGATGATGTTCGGCTGGTCGGGCGACAACGGTGACCCGGACAACTTCTTCGTGCCGCTGCTCGGCTGTGCCGCGGTCAAGGGCGGCGGCAACGTCGCCCGCTGGTGCGACAAGGACTTCGAGAATCTGCTGCAGATGGCCAAGCTGGCGACGCGCCAGACCGACCGCGCCGGCTTCTACGCCAAGGCGCAGGTCGTCGCCCACGAGGAGGCGCCGTGGATTCCGATCGCCCATTCCGTGCGCTTCGACCCGGTGAGGAAGGAAGTGATCGGCTA
>DATCGH010000741.1:0-6981 GCA_036509055.1 Caldimonas sp. | reverse complement strand
GCAGTTGGTTACAGCGGCGCAGCGCCGATTCCTGACAATCGCGCCATGGTCGCTCCGGCACCCATCGACCCCTGGCAACGGCGGCGCCGTCGAGCCGCCGCCATCGTCGTCGGCGCAGGTGTCCTCGGCCTCGCCCTGTGGGTCGGCCACGGTGACCCCGAGGCGCAGCCGCCGGCAGTTCAGGCAAAAGAAGGCGGCGGCTTCGATGCCCTTCGGCTCGCCGGGCCCGACGTCGCGGTCGCGGAGGGTCCGGCCGAAGCCCTGTCCGCCGTTGCTGCCGAAGCGGGCGAGGAGATCGAAGCCTGCGGCGGCGGCTGGGTCCGCGTCGATGGCGACGAGAAGCGGGTGGCCGCGGACATCGATGCGCTGATCCTTGCGAAGCGCGACCAGGTCAGCCGCGTCACCCTGGCCGAGATGCGGGCGAGCGCCGACGAGCGCGTGCGGGCCGCCGCCCTGTACTACCAGTCCCGTCTCGCCCTCCACAGCACGCAGTCCGATGTCGGCGATTGCAAGGGCGCGGAGTGCGCTCGCAAGCTCGAAGCGCAGCTGCTGCTGCCGGAAGCCCATCGTGACGACCTGGCGCGCCTGGCGCAATCGTCCACCGACCCGATCGTCTATGGCTGGGCCGTCGCCGCGTGCAGGTCCGCCCGGGGCTCGCCGACGTGCCAGCTTCTGAGCGCCGCCCAATGGGCCCGACTCGATCCGGAGAGCGCGGTCGCCTGGCTGGCCCTGGCCGATGAGGCCCGCGCGAGGCGTGATGCCCAGGCCGTCGACGATGCCATGTTCCACGTGGCCAGCGCACGGAGCTATGACCATGCCGAGGCGAAGTTGTCTGCGGTGATCCTCGATCACGCGCCTGCGGACGAAGCGAGTCTGCTCGGTGTCGCGGAAATGGCCGCCCGCGGGTACTACTTCCTGGCGGCCGACACCGCGCTCATTTCACCGCCCCCCGTTCCTTACTGCCGCGCCAAGGATCTGGACGATTCGAACCGGCGCGAGACCTGCGAGCGCATCGCCAATCTGGCCGCGGAGCGCTCGACCTCGTACTGGGGGCAGTACACGGGCCGCGTGATCGGCAAGGCGCTCGGATGGCCGAGCGAGCGACTCAAGCAGCTGGAGGACGAGCGTCGCGCCTACGCGGCGCTGCGAGCGGACCGGAGCGGTGAACCGAAGGAAATGCTTTCCTGCGGACGGGCACGAGCCGAAGTCGAGCTGATCCGCAACGTTGCCGACCACGGGGAGGTCGAGACGGCCCGCAAGGCGATCGTGGCGATGGGCCGCCCGGTGCACGAGCGGGCCGAGGACGCGCAGCGAGGGCCAGCCGTCCCGTCGGCGTCGCCATCGATGGAGGCGGCCGCGTCATCCGTGGCCGCTGAGGCGGCCCAGGCGTCGGCAGTGGCCCGCTGAGGATGCCGACCGCTCAGGTCGCGACCCCGAAGTATTTCTTCAGCATCACCGGCGTGATCGGGATCTTCGCGGCGACGAAGCTCGCCGTGAAGCACACCTCGCCCGGCTTGCCCGGGTTGATCAGCAGGGTGACGTAGAGCCAGTCGGCGCCGGGCTTGCGCCACAGGACGATCGCCTGCGGCGCCAGGCCGCCTTGGGCGAAGCCCGGGTAGCGGCGGAGCAGGGCCTCGCCGACGGTCTCGGTGTCGTCCGCGTCGAGGATCGCGCGCCGCTCGTCCTTGCCGAAGCGCAAGGTGGTGCTGTCGACGCAGCTCTCGATCGCATTGCCGATCGCCGCGGCGAACGGCCGGGGCTCGTCGCGGGCGCTGGCGTTCCATGCCGTGGCGGTCGCGACGACGACGCCGGCCGCGAACCTCAGGGAGTTGCTGCAGCGCCGGGCCATCCGGCGGTTGTGCCCCGTTGCCGTGACGCCGTCAAGGCTCCCGATCCCGGGCTCAGCCGGTATTGCGCAATCCGGCCGCCAGGCCGTTGATCGAGAGGTGGATACCGCGCTGCACCCGCTCGATCGCGGGATCGTCGGCGCGGCGATGCCGGTAGCGGCGCATCAGCTCGACCTGCAGGTGATTGAGCGGGTCGAGGTACGGAAAGCGGTGCTCGATCGAGCGCGCCAGGGCCGGGTTCGAGGCCAGCCGGTTCGGCTCGCCGGTGATGAGGCTGAGCGCGTCGTTCGTTCGCTGCCACTCGGCCTCGATCCGCGCAAAGATGCGCTTGCCGAGCTTCCTGTCCTCCACCAGATCGACGTAGCGCGCCGCGATCGCCATGTCGCTCTTGGCGATCACCATGTCGAGGTTAGAGACCAAGGTGGCGAAGAACGGCCATTCCCGGGCCATGCGCTGCAGCAGCGCCACCCGTGCCGGGCGCTCCTTCGCCTCGCCGAGGAAGGCCTCGACCGCCGAGCCGAAGCCGTACCAGCCCGGCAGGGCCACCCGGCACTGGCCCCAGCTGAAGCTCCAGGGAATCGCCCGCAGGTCCTCGATCGCCCGAGTCGCCTTGCGCGATGCCGGCCGCGAGCCGATGTTGAGCTCGGCGATCTCGCGGATCGGCGTCGCGCTGAAGAAGTAGTCGGTGAAGCCCGGCGTGTCGTAGACCAGGCCGCGATAGGCCGCCATGCTCGCCTCGCTCAGGCGCCTGGCGGCATCGATGAAGCTTCGGGGTGCGCTCTGCGTCGACTGCAGCAGGGTCGCCTCGAGCGTCGCCGCCACCAGGGTCTCGAGGTTGCGCCGGCCGATCTCGGGCTGGGCGTACTTCGAGGCGATGACCTCGCCCTGCTCGGTGAGGCGGATCTGGCCGTTCACCGTGCCGGGCGGCTGCGCCAGGATCGCCTCGTAGCTCGGGCCGCCGCCGCGGCCGACGGTGCCGCCGCGGCCGTGGAAGAGACGCAAGGTCATGCCGTGCGATTCGCGCAGCGCCTGGAACACCTCCACCAGCGCGATCTCGGCGCAGTACAGCTCCCAGCTGCTGGTCAGCGCCCCGCCGTCCTTGTTGCTGTCGCTGTAGCCGATCATTACGTCCTGCTCGGCGCCGGAGCGCCGCATCATCGCGGCGATGCCGGGCAGGGCGTAGTACTCGCGCATGATGGTTGCGGCGCGCTGCAGGTCGCCGATGGTCTCGAACAGCGGCGAGACGATCAGCGCGGCGTTCGCTTGACCGCCGCTGAGCAGGCCGCGCACCAAGCCGGCCTCCTTCAGCAGCACCAGCGCCTCGAGCAGATCGCTCACCGTCTCGGTGTGGGAGATGATGTAGTGGCGGATCGCGTCGTCGCCGTAGCGCGCGCGCATCGTCGCCGCGGCCTCGAAGATCGCCAGTTCGCCCCGGGTCGCTTCGCTGTATGCGGCGGCGCGCTCGCTCTCGCCGACGCGCAGCGGCCGGGCGTCGTCGAGCAGCCTCAGCAGGCAGGTGCGGCGCGCCGTCTCGTCGAGCGCGGCGTAGTCGGCCTCGATCCGCGCCACCGCCAGCAGCTCGGCGACCACCGCCTCGTGCTTGTCGGAGCTCTGCCGCAGGTCGACGGTCGCGAGATGGAAGCCGAACACCTGCACCGCGCGGATCAGCGGCGCCAGGCGCGGCGCGATCAGTGCCGCGGCGTGATGGCTGCGCAGCGACTCCTCGACGGTGCGCAGATCGGCGTGCAGCGCCGCCGCCTGCGGATAGGGCAGGCTCGGCGCCACCGCGTGGCGCAGGGCCTCGGTGCCGGTGAGCACGTGCAGCGTCGCCGCCAGCCGGGCATAGACGCCGATCAGGGCGCGTCGGTAGGGCTCGTCGGCGCGGTGCGGGCTGGTGTCGCCCGAGGCATCGGCCAGCGCCTGCAAGGCCGGCGACACGGTCGAAAGGGTCGCCGAGCTCGACAGCTCGGCACCGAGCTCGTGCACCTGCGTCAGGTAATGGCGCAGGGCCGTCTCGCTCTGCCGCGCCAGCGCGGTGGCGAGCGTCTCGGCGGTGACGAAGGGATTGCCGTCGCGATCGCCGCCGATCCAGTTGCCCATGCGGAAGAAGGGCGCGATCTCGAAACCCGGCAGCGCCTCCTCGATCTCGCGATAGAGCTCGGGTATCTGCGTCAGGAAGGTGGCGCGGTAGTAGCTGAGCGCGTTCTCGATCTCGTCGTCGACGGTGAGCTTGGTCTCGCGCAGCATCCGCGTCTGCCAGAGCTGGGTGACGCGGGCGCGGATCAGCGATTCGTTGCGGGCCGCCTCGCGCTCGCCCATCTCGGGTGCGCGCGCCGCCAGCAGCTCGGCGATCGCCCGCTCGGCGTCGAGGATGCTCTTTCGCTGCACCTCGGTCGGATGGGCGGTGAGCACGGGCGAGATCCAGGCGTGCTCGAGCGTCCGGGCGATGCGGTCGGCGCCGATGCCGCGCCGCGCCAGCCGCTCGAATGCGCCTTGCAGCGAACCGCGTTGCAGGTGTCCCTGGCGCTCGTGTACCGCGCGCCGGCGCAGGTGGTGCCGATCCTCGGCGATGTTGGCGAGATGCGAGAAGTAGCTGAAGGCGCGGATCACGCTCACCGTGCGGTCGCCCGAGAGGCTGGTCAGCAGCCGGTCGAGGGCGCGGCCGGCGGGGGCGTCGCGCTTGAGCCGGTAGGCGACGGCGAGCTGGCGCACCCGCTCGACCAGGTCGAACGCCTCCTTGCCTTCCTGCTCGCGGATCACGTCGCCGAGGATTCGCCCGAGCAGGCGGATGTCGTCGACCAGCGGCTGGTTCTTGGCTGCAGCCGAATCGGCGGCGGCGCGTTTTTTCGTGGCCATCGTTCGCATGATGCAGGAGACGTGCCTGCTAGCATGCCTCGATGGCCGACCGCCTCGTCATCGCCACCCGCGAAAGCCGCCTCGCCCTCTGGCAGGCCGAGCATGTGCGGGCGCTGCTCGAACGCCGATTGGGCGTCGAGGTCGCGCTGCTGCCGATGACCACCCGCGGCGACCAGATCCTCGACCGCTCCCTCGCCAAGGTCGGCGGCAAGGGCCTGTTCATCAAGGAGCTGGAGAACGCGCTCGAGGACGGCCGGGCCGACCTGGCGGTGCACTCGCTCAAGGACGTGCCGATGGACCTGCCCGCCGGCTTCGCCCTCACGGCGGTGCTCGAGCGCGAGGATCCGGCCGACGCCTTCGTCTCCGACCGACACGCCTCGCTCGATGCGCTGCCGCAGGGCGCAGTGGTCGGCACCTCGAGCCTGCGCCGCATGGTGCAGTTGCGGGCGCTCCGCCCCGACCTTCGGATCGAGCCGCTGCGCGGCAACCTCGACACGCGGCTGCGCAAGCTCGACGCCGGCGAATACGACGCCATCGTCCTCGCCGCCGCCGGCCTGCTGCGGCTCGGCCTGGGCGCGCGCATCCGCAGCCGCTTCGATGCTGGCTGGATGCTCCCCGCGGCCGGCCAGGGCGCGCTCGGCATCGAGATCCGCGCCGATGCGACCGCGCTCGGCGACCGCCTGGCGACGCTGACGCATCGGCCGACCTGGCTCGCCGTGCTGGCCGAGCGTGCGGTGTCGCGGGCACTCGGCGGCAACTGCAGCGTGCCGATCGCCGCCCATGCGGCCTGGCGCGAGGCGCGGCTCGAGGTGCGCGCCGCCGTCGGCGACCCCGACCGGCTCGATCAGCCGCTGCTGCGGGCGGAATGCGTCGGCGACGCGCTCGATGGCGACGCGGCCGAGGCGCTTGGCAGCCGGGTGGCGCAGGCGCTGCTCGACCAGGGCGCGGCGGCCTATCTCGCTGCCGGCGCGTCGGTCGAGCCGTTCCCGGCCGGGTCGATCTGAGCGGGGCGCGTCTGCCGCGCCTGATCGTCACCCGGCCGAAAGCCCAGGCCGAGCCCTGGGTCCGAAGGCTGATCGCGCGCGGCATCGATGCCGTCGCCGTGCCGCTGATCGAGATCGAGGCGCCGCTCGATCCACGGCCGGTCGATGACGCCTGGCACGGTCTCGGCGGCCGCGACCTGGTCGTGTTCGTCAGCAGCAATGCGGTCGCGCGCTTCTTCGCCGCCCGACCCACCGCGGCTGCCTGGCCGGAAGGGCTGCGCGCGGCCGCGCCGGGACCGGGCACCGCCGACAGCCTGCGCGCGCACGGCCTGCCGGCCGCGGCGATCGTCGTACCGGCGGCCGACGCGCCGCAGCTCGATTCCGAATCGCTCTGGCAGCAGCTGCGACAAGACGATTGGCGCGGCCGCAGCGTCCTCGTCGTGCGCGGCGACGGCGGCCGCGACTGGCTGGTCGAGCGGCTCGTCGAGGCCGGCGCCACGGTCGATGCGGTCGCGGCCTATCGGCGGCTCGCGCCGCGGCTCTCGGCCGAGGCGCGGCGCCACGTCGAAGCCGCCTTCGCCGCGCCGGCGCGCCACGCCTGGCTCTTCAGCAGCTCCGAGGCGATCGCGCATCTGCAGGCGCTCGACGGCGTCTCGATCGCTCCCGGATCGCGCGCGCTCGCGACCCATCCGCGCATCGCGGCGCGGGCGCGACAGGCCGGCTTCGGCGAGGTCTTCGAGGTGCAGCCCGGCCTCGACGCGGTGGTCGCCTGCATACAATCGATGCAACCGTGAACGACGATTCCTCGCCCGCCGCCGAGCCCCGAACCGTCGCATCCACGCCCGTGGTCGCCACGCCGCCGCGCGGGCCGCTGCTCTGGCGCTGGAGCGGTCCCATCGTCCTGCTGCTGACGCTCGTCTCGCTCCTCGCGCTCGCGCTCGCCTGGCGCGCCGACCAACGGGTGCACAGCAGCGAGCGCGAACTGGTGAAGCGCCAGCAGGAGAGCGCCGACCGCGCTGCCGAGGCGATGCTGCTCGCTCGCCAGGCCCAGGACGCGATGCGCGAGGCCACCGCCAAGGTCGCCTTGCTCGAGGCCCGCCTCGGCGAAGTGGCGCTGCAGCGCGGCCAGCTCGAGGAGCTGGTGCGCTCGGTGGCCCGCTCGCGCGACGAGAACCTGGTGAACGACATCGAAGCCGCGGTGCGCGCGGCGGTGCAGCAGTCGGCGCTCACCGGCAGCGCCGAGCCCCTGGTGGCGACCCTGAAGCAGAGCGATGAGCGCCTGGCGCGCGCCAACC
>DATCGH010000740.1:0-3539 GCA_036509055.1 Caldimonas sp. | reverse complement strand
GCGCTGCTACCGCACGCGCAACGCGAACGCGCTGCTGCTCGACAACGCCCTGGCGACGATGGGTGCCGGGCTGCCCTCGGCGATGATGGCGGCGATGCTGAACCCCGGCAAGCGCGTCTTGGCGGTGTGCGGCGACGGCGGGTTCATGATGAACTCGCAAGAGCTCGAGACGGCCGTCCGCCTGAAGCTCGACCTGGTCGTCCTGATCATCCAGGACGACGCCTACGGCATGATCCGGTGGAAGCAGGCCGTCGACAACTTTGCCGACTGGGGCCTCGCGTTCGGCAACCCCGACTTCGTCAAGTATGCGGACGCCTACGGTGCGAAGGGCCGGCGCGTCGAGACCGCCGACGCCCTCGTCGCGACGCTCGAAGCGGCGTTCTCCGAGGGTGGCGTTCAGCTGGTCACCGTGCCGGTGGACTACAGCGAGAACAGCCGTGTCCTCGTGGAGGAGCTTCGCAATCGCGTGCGCGAGGTGGCGGCATGAGGACCCGTGCGGCGGTCCTGCGCCAAATCGGTTTGCCGCACCCGTACAGCCAGTCGAAGCCGCTGGTGATCGAGGAAGTCGAGCTCGCGCCTCCCGGGCGCGACGAGGTGCTGGTGCGCATCCGCGCCGCGGGGCTGTGCCATTCCGACTTGTCGGTGATCAACGGCGACCGCCCGCGGCCGGTGCCGATGGCGATCGGCCACGAGGCGGCCGGCGAGGTGTTGCAACTCGGCGAAGGCGTCACCGACCTCGCCGTCGGCGACCATGTCGCGCTCGTCTTCGTGCCCAGCTGCGGTCACTGCATGCCGTGCAGCGAGGGTAGGCCCGCGTTGTGCGAACCGGGTGCGGCGGCCAACGGCGCCGGCACGCTGCTTTCGGGGGCGCGACGGCTCGCTCAACCCGACGGTTCGCCGATCAACCACCATCTCGGCTGCTCGGCGTTTGCCGAGCATGCCGTCGTCTCGCGACGCTCGCTCGTCAAGCTCGATCCCGCGCTGCCGTTCGACGAGGCGGCCCTGTTCGGCTGCGCCGTGCTCACCGGCGTCGGCGCGGTCGTCAACACCGCGCAGGTGCGGGCGGGGCAGAGCGTCGCCGTGATCGGGCTCGGCGGTGTCGGGCTGGCCGCGGTGCTCGGTGCCCTGGCCGCGGGGGCGCGGGAGGTGGTCGCCATCGACTTGTCGCCGGAGAAGCGCGAGATGGCGCTCGCGGTCGGCGCGACGATGGCCTTCGACGGCGGCGATCCCGAATGCGTCGAGAAAGTTCGTGCGGCGACGCAGGGAGGTCTCGACCACGTGTTCGAGTTCGCGGGCGCCATCCGCGCGTTCGAGACTGCCTACCGCATTACTCGGCGCGGCGGCACGACCGTCACCGCCGGGCTGCCGCCGCCACACGCGACCTTCGCGCTGCCAGTGGTCAACCTCGTGGCCGAGGAGCGTACCGTCAAGGGCAGCTACATCGGCACCTGCGTGCCCACGCGTGACCTGCCGCGCTACGTGTCGCTCTTCCGCAGCGGACGGATGCCCGTCGACCGCCTGATGAGCGGGCGGCTCGCGCTGGACCAGATCAACGAAGGCTTCGACCTGCTGCACGAAGGCAAGGCGATCCGTCAGGTGGTGGTGTTCCCATGAATGAACCGAGCAAGGCCTGGGGCGAGCAGTGGCTCGACGCCCAGCAGGCGATGTGGAAGGCAGCCTTTCCCGGCATGCCGACCCCGGCCAGTGGCGCGCAACCTGCCCACGAAGCGACGCCGCTGGCAGAGCAGTTCAACGAATTGCGCGACACCTGGCAGGCTTCGGTCGCCAAGTGGACCGACTTCGCCAGGGAGGCCGCCGAGGGCGAGCTGCCGAGCGCGGAGAAGCTGCGCGAGATGTTCGCCCCTGCGGCGTGGGCTCACGGGGCCGGTCCCGGTTCCGGCGTCCTCGACGCGGCGCTGCAGCGCGTGCTGGAAGGCCCGCGCTACGCCGTGCTCTGGGACACGGACCGCCAGCTGCTCGAGCTCCAGAAGCTGACGCTGCAACGCGACAAGGCCGTGGCGGCCTACCAGGCAGTGGTTCAGAAAGGGTGGAACCTCGCCTTCCAGCGCTTCACGAAGGCGCTGGGTTCGAAGCCGCAGGCCGCCACCGGGCTGACCTGGCGCGGCCTGACCGACCAGTGGCTCGCGGTCGTGAACGACACGCTGATCGAGGTTCATCGCTCGGACGAGTTCATCGACGCCCAGCGTCGCATGCTTCGTGCGGCGTCCGACCGGCACCTGCAGGAGCGAAAGATGGCCGAGGCGTGGTGCGAGGCCGCGCATGTGCCGACGCGCAGCGAAGTCGACCAACTTCAGCGCCAAGTCGTCGAACTGCGGCGCGAGGTGCGCCTGCTGCCTCGTGCCACGCCGGATGCTGCCGGGCAGGCGTCTGCCGCCCCGGCGCCCAAGGCGCCTGCCCGCCGCCCCCGCGCCGCCGGCCCACGCGCCCGCTCCTGAGGATCCCGAGATGCCCACCACCCGAAAGTCCCCGGCCGCGCAGGCCATCGCCGAGCTCGACGACCTGAACTTCAAGCTCGCCCGCGGCCAGCGCATGCTGCAGCGGCTGAAGGACGAGGACGTGCAGATCGCTACCGCCGACAAGGAAGTGGTGTTCCGCGAGGACAAGACCACGCTGTACCGCTACAAGAGCAGCGCCAAGCGCACGATCGGCGTGCCGGTGCTGGTGGCCTACGGCCAGATCGGTCGCTACACGATGACCGACCTGCAGGAAGACCGCTCGCTGCTGCGCAACCTGCTCGCCCTCGGCGTCGATGTCTACGCAGTCGACTGGGGCAGCCCGACCCGCGGCGACCGCTGGCTGACCTTCGAGGACTACGTCGACGTCTACCTCGCGGACTGCGTCGACCACATCTGCCGCACCCACGGCGTGCCGGCGATCAACCTGCTCGGCATCTGCGAGGGCGGCGTGTTCTCGCTCTGCTACGCGGCGCTGTACCCGAAGCGCGTCAAGAACCTGATCCTGACGATCACGCCGGTCGACTTCCACCAGGACCAGGCCGAGGGGCGGCTGAATCACGGCTTCGTCAACCTGTGGACCCGGAGTCTTGCCGATGAAGACATCGAGCGCCTGATCGAGGCCAACGGCAACTTGCCCGGCGAGCTGATGAGCCACGTCTTCTCGCAGATGACGCCGGGCGCGACGATGAGCAAATACAACCTCGGCCTTCTCGACACCTTCGACGACGAGAAGCGCCTGCTGAACTTCCTGCGCATGGAGAAGTGGCTCGCGGACCGACCGCACCATCCCGGCGAGGCGGCCAAGCAGCTGCTGATCAACCTCTACAAGAACAACGAACTCGTGCATGGCGAGTTCCAGCTCGGCGGGCGGACGGTCAAGCTCGGCGACATCAAGGTGCCGGTGCTCAACGTCTTCGCGAAGGACGACCACGTCATCCCGCCGAAGACGACGCAGGCGCTGCGCAAAGTCGTCGGCAGCAAGGACTACACCGAGATCGGCCTGGACGGTGGCCATGTCGGCGTGTTCGTCAGCGGCAAGTCGCAGGGCGTGCTCGGCAAGGG
>DATCGH010000739.1:0-3624 GCA_036509055.1 Caldimonas sp. | reverse complement strand
CAGGCCGCTCCTCGTGCTGCTGACGCTGCCGGTGACCGTGCTCACGCTCGGCCTGTTCCTGTTCGTCATCAACGCGCTGATGTTCTATTTCGCCGCCTCGGTGCTCGACGGCTTCAACGTCACCGGCTTCGGTGCCGCCCTGATCGGCTCGCTGCTCTACAGCCTGTGCGGCCTGGTCATCGACGTCGCCCTCGAGCGCGTGTTCCAGCGCGCCGCCTAGGCGCGCCGGCCCGGCCGCGCCGGCCGCCGCCTACGGCGCCGGCTTGAAGTCGCCGCCCCAGGCGAGCACCACGCGCGCCGGATCGATGTACCTGCGCCAGGCGGCATTGACCTGGTCGAGACTGAGCTTCTCGATCGCCTCGTCGATGCGCTGGGAGAAGGCGAACGTCCGGCCGAGGCGCTGGTCGGAGGCGAGCTGGCTGGCGACGTTGCCGTCCTGGGCGCGCGCCAACCGCCGCAGGTTGAGCAGGCCGACCCGGGCTTCGTCGAGCTCCTTCTGGGCGAAGCCTTCCTTGATCGAGAGGGCCAGTTCCTCGCGCAGCGCCGCCTCGACCTTGGGCTGGTTCTGCGGCGCGAAGATCGCGCTCACGGTCCAGCTCGAGTTCGGCTCGTCGGCATTCCAGTCGACGCCGGAGCGCACGTCGTAGCTCAGGCCGCCGCTCTCGCGGATCCGTCGCCACAGGCGCGACGAGCCGCCCGAGCCGAACAGGTAGTTGGCCATGAGCAGGGCCGGATAGTCGGCATCGGTGTCCATCAGCGGCACCGGCAGCAGGCCGCGCAGGTTGGCGTTCGCCTTGTCGGGCGTGACCTCGATGAAGCGGGTCGGCGCGAGCGCGACCAGCGGCCGTGGGGCGCGGGCGTACGGCAGTGCGCCGCCCGCGGGTTGTTTCCAGTTGCCGAAGGCCACGGTGAGCGCCTGGCGCACGGCCGCCGGATCGAGATCGCCGGCGGCGCTGAACTCGCCGTAGGCGGCGCTGTAGAAGCGGCGATGGAACGCCGCCACCTGCGCCAGCGTCACCGCGCGCACGTCCTGCTCGTCCTCCTCGAACGTGCCTTCGTAGCGGATATCGCCGCGCGGATACGGATTGCCGTAGCGCGCCAGCTTGTTGCGGATCAGCGCGTCGGGCTCCTTCTTCTGCCGCTCGATCCCGGTCAGCCACTGGACCCGGACCTCTTCCAGCGCCGGTGCGGCGAAATTCGGCTCGCGCAGGAGCTTGCCCACCAGCTCGATCACCGCCGGCAGGCGGTCGCGCCGGGTCGTGATGTCGACGTTGACCGCCTGGCCGTGGGCGGCGAAGCCGACGTCGGCCTGCAGGCGGTCGAACTGGTCGGCGATCTGCTGACGCGTCATGCCGGCGCCGCCCTTGTCGAGCAGCGCGCCGACGAAGCCGGCGACCGTGTCCTGGCCGTTCAGGGTCGCCACGTCGCCGAAGCGCAGGCGCAGCCGCGCCTGCACCGCGCGGCCGCGCGTGCCCTTGGGCAGGAGCGCGACCTTGAGGCCGCTGTCGAGGACGAAGCGCTGAGTGCGGGCGTCTAGGTTCGCTGGGGTCGGGTCGAACGACTCGGCCTGCACCGCGCTCGGGTCGCCCTGGTAGTCCTTGACCAGCGCCGCGACATCGACCCGCGCCGGCGCCGGAGCCCGTTCCGGCTGCGCCGTCGGCAGGTAGATGCCGACGGTGCGGTTGTCGCGGCGAAGCCGCTCGGCCGCGACCCGGCGGATGTCGGCGAGCGTCACCTTGCGGACGTTGTCGCGGCTGAGGAAGTAAAGGCGCCAGTCGCCGTCGGCGATCGCTTCCGAAAGGGCGACGCCGATCTTCTCGGGATCGGCGAAGCCCTTGTCCCAATCGTTCAGCCACTGCGTCCGCGCCCGCTCCAGCTCCTCGGTGCTGACCGGCTCGGTGGCGAGCGAATCGACGGTGGTGCCGATCGCCGCGCGCGCCTTGTCCACGTCCTGCGTCGGGGCAAGCGCGGCGCCGATGAAGAGCGGGCTCGGCTCCGCCAGTGCCAGGGTGAAGCCGAAGGTGTTCGCGGCGAGCTGGCGCTCGACCAGGTTCTTGTAGAGGCGGCCGCCCGGGGTGTCGCCGAGCACCTGCGCGAGCAGCGTCGCCGCGGCGAAATCGGCGCTCGCGGCCGGCGGCACGTGGTAGGCGACGTAGACCAGCGGCGCGCCGCCGACGCGGCGCAGGGTGACGGCGCGCTCGCCGTCCTGCGGCGGATCGAGGGTGTAGGTCGGGGCGATCGTCCGCGTCGGCCGCGGGATAGCGCCGAAGCTCTGCGCCACGATCTCGAGCACGCGGGCGCTGTCGAAGCGGCCGGAGACGATCAGGGTCGCGTTGTCCGGCTGGTAGTAGTTGCGGTAGAACGCCTGCAGCCGCGGGATGTCGACATTCTCGACGTCGGCGCGGGCGCCGATCGTCGACTTGCCGTAGTTGTGCCACTGGTACATGGTGGCCATGGTCTGCTGCAGCAGCACCCGGGTCGGGCTGTTCTCGCCCGCTTCCATCTCGTTGCGCACGACCGTCATCTCGCTGTCGAGATCGGCGCGGGCGATGAAGCTATGGATCATCGCGTCGGCCTGCCAGCCGAGGTACCAGCGCAGGTTGTCGTCGCTCGCCGCGAAAGTGGCGAAGTAGTTGGTGCGGTCGTACCAGGTGCTGCCGTTGGCGCGCAGGCCCCGCTTGGTGAACTCGGCCCAGACATTGCGCGTCGTCGGCGTGCCCTTGAACAGCAAGTGCTCGAGCAGGTGCGCCATGCCGGTCTCGCCGTAGCTCTCGTGCCGCGAGCCCACCCGGTAGGTGACGTTGACGGTGGTGCTCGGCTTGGAGTCGTCGGGCACGAGCAGCAGCTGCAGGCCGTTCTTCAGCCGGTATTCGGCGATGCCTTCGACCCGCGTCACCTCCTCGATGCCGGTGGGCAGGGGCGGCGCCGGACGGGTCTGGGCCGGCGAGGTCGCGGCGAGCAGGGTGAGGACGAAGGCGGCGAGCGCGTGCTTGAGCATGACAGGAACGGACCGGATCGAACGGAGCGGACGAGTCTACGGCTGCGCCTTCCGCGAAGCGGTCGGTGCGGCCTTTGCCTCGGGCCCGGGCAGCGACGTGGCCTTCGTCGCCGCCGGCGGCTTGACGCCGGCGCCGCGCACTTCGAAGCTCACGCTCTGCAGCTCCTGGTTGTCACCACCGACGAGCGTCAGGCGATGCCGCCCCGGCCACGGCGCCCAGCGCCAGCGCTCGGCGGTGCCCAGCGGCTTGCCGTCGAGCACCCACTTGCCGTGCTCGCCCTCGAAGGTGATGCGCTGCGCTGCTGGCGGAATGTCGGGATCGATCGCGAACACGCTGCCGTCGCGCGGGCTGGTGATGCCGAAGCGGCGCGCGCCTTCCACTTCGGCCGTGGCGCGCTGCAGGGCCCGCTCGCTGCCGGCGAGGAAGACCTCGTCGCGCGCCGGCTCCCGGGCGCTGTCGAACGCCACCCGCAGCCGGACCACGCCGGCCGGCGCGAGCGGCGCCCTCGAGACCGCGCCGGCGTGCAGTGCCGCGGCCATCGCCTGCCAGACCGGCGCGGCGCCGCTGACGCCGCTGATGCTGTGCATCGCCTCGCCGCTGGCGTTGCCGATCCAGACGCCGAGGG
>DATCGH010000738.1:0-3900 GCA_036509055.1 Caldimonas sp. | reverse complement strand
ACCGGCCTGATCCTGGCGATGGCGCCGATCGACATCCAGGTGCAGGACACCTACTACGTCGTCGCCCACTTCCACTACGTGCTGGTGGCCGGGTCCCTGTTCGCGATGTTCGGCGGCGTCTACTACTGGGGCCCGAAGTGGACCGGCGTGATGTACAACGAGACGCGCGGCAAGATCCACTTCTGGGCCTCGCTGGTGTTCTTCAACGTCACCTTCTTCCCGATGCACTTCCTCGGCCTGGCCGGCATGCCGCGCCGCTATGCCGACTACCCGCTGCAGTTCACCGACTTCAACATGATCGCGTCGATCGGCGCGTTCGGCTTCGGCCTGTCGCAGGTGTACTTCTTCTTCGCGGTCGTCCTGCCGATGATGCGCGGCAAGGGCGAGAAGGCGTCGCAGCACCCGTGGGAAGGGGCCGAGGGCCTGGAGTGGGAGATCCCGTCGCCGGCGCCGTTCCACACCTTCGAGGTGCCGCCCAAGCTCAATTCCGCCGGCACCAAGATCCTCGGCTACGGCCTGCCCGCCCAAGAGGCGCACTAGGCTGCCTGAAGCGCGATTCCCGATGACCGATCCGAGACACAAGGCCAACGTCCGGCTCGCCCTGGTGCTGCTGTCGATCGTCCTCGTGTTCTTCGTCGGCTTCGTCGCCAAGATGGCGTTGCACCTGTGAGCGGCGGCTCCGCGCAGGCACTCCGCCGGCTCGCCGCCGACAACCGGCGGATGCTCGGCAAGCTGGCGCTCGTGGCGCTGCTGATGTTCGGCTTCGGCTACGCGCTGGTGCCGATCTACAAGGCGGTGTGCACTGCCCTCGGCATCAACGTGCTCTCGCTCTCCGAGCTGCAGACCGGCGCCGGCCCCATGCCTTCCAACGGCCAGGTCGACCTCGCGCGCACGATCACCGTCGAGTTCGACGCCAACGCCCGTGGTCCCTGGGACTTCAAGCCAGCGCAGGCCTCGATCGAGGTTCACCCGGGGCAGGTCGCGACCGTCATGTACGAATTCCGCAACCGGCAGAACCGGACCATGGCGGCGCAGGCGATCCCGAGCTACGCGCCGACGGTGGCGATGTCGCACTTCACCAAGCTCGAGTGCTTCTGCTTCAGCGAGCACCTGCTGAAGCCGGGCGAATCGAAGCAGTGGCCGGTGGTGTTCGTGGTCGATTCGAAGCTGCCGAAGGACGTGAAGACCATCACCCTCTCGTACACCTTCTTCGAGGTCGGCGGCAAGGTGCCGGCCGAGCCGGCGCAGGCGGCGCGGCTCCACACAGCGGCCGCGGCCGGAGGGCGCTCATGATGAGCGAGCCGATCGACGGCAACGGCCCCGCGGCGGCGCGCAAAGGCTCGCTCGTGCGCACGCTCGGCGCCGTCGCCTGGTCGTTCTTCGGCGTGCGCAAGTCGCGCGACCTCGAACGCGACGTCGCCGAGCTGAAGCCGGTGCACGTGATCCTGGTCGGCCTCGCGGTCGCCGCGGCCTTCGTGGTCGCCCTGGTTCTGCTCGTCAACTGGGTCATCACCAGCGGCGTCGCTTCATGAATTCACGGAAACGTTCTTTGCAGGAGCTCACACCATGTCGGCAGTGACGGAGGGCGCCAAGCCCTATTACTTCGTACCGGCGCCCTCGCGCCATCCGGCGTCGGTGGCGTTCGGCATGCTGCTGATCATCTTCGGCGCCAGCCAGTGGGTGAACGGCGCGCACTGGGGCTCGTGGGTCGTGCTCGCCGGCTTCGCCGTCTGGGTCTTCGTGATGCAGCAGTGGTTCCGCCAGGCGATCTCGGAAAGCGAGGCGGGGCAGTACAACAAGCGCGTCGACGTCTCGTTCCGCTGGAGCATGAGCTGGTTCATCTTCTCGGAGGTGATGTTCTTCGGCGCCTTCTTCGGCGCGCTCTACTGGGCCCGGCTGCATTCGCTGCCGAGCCTGGGCAGCCTCGAGAACGCGCTGCTCTGGCCCGACTTCAAGGCGGTCTGGCCGAGCTCGGCCGCGGGCTTCACCGGCTCGCCCGCGGGCATCGTCGACCCGTTCACGACCATGGGTCCCTGGCCGATCCCGACGATCAACACCGCGATCCTGCTGAGCTCGGGCGTCACCGTGACGATCGCGCACCACGCCCTGGTCGCCAACCACCGCGCCCGCGCGGTGCTGTTCATGTGGTTCACGGTGCTGCTCGGCCTGACCTTCCTCAGCCTGCAGGCCTACGAGTACATGCACGCCTACAGCGAGCTCAACCTGAAGCTCAGCTCCGGCGCCTACGGCTCGACCTTCTTCATGCTCACCGGCTTCCACGGCTTCCACGTGTTCGTCGGCATGATGATGCTGCTGTTCATCACCATCCGCATCATGAAGGGCCACTTCACCCCCGACCGCCACTTCGGCTTCGAGGGCGCGGCCTGGTACTGGCACTTCGTCGACGTCGTCTGGCTCGGCCTCTACATCGTCGTCTACTGGCTCTAGCCGCGAGCCCGGCGCTGCCTCACTTCCCGAGCGGGATGCCGCTCGGGTGGATCCAGCCGAGTCGCCAGGCGACGAGGATGCAGACGAACAGCGCCACCGAGACGCCGATCCGCACGGCCAGGGCGCGCATCATCCGGCCGCTGCTCGAGGCGCCGTCCTTGCCGCGGATCATGAACACGCCGGCCAGGATCAGGGCGCCGAGGATGACGGCGAAGGCGACGGCGATCAGCAAGCTCATGACGATCGATTATCGGCGTCGGTCCGGCGCGAAGCCCCCGGCAGGGACGGCGTGAACGCCGCCGGCATGCCGCCGGCCGCGGCCGAGCCGGCCTGGCGAAAGGTCGTGGTCCTGGCGGTGGCGCTGGCTGCTGTCGCGCTCGCCCTGCGCCTGGGTTTCTGGCAGCTCGACCGGGCGGCGCAGAAGGTCGCCCTGCAGGCCGCGCTCGACCTGCGCGGCAGCGAGCCGCCGCTGACCGCCGCCGAGCTTGCGCGCGCGGCCGCGGCGGTGCCGGCGCAGGCCTCCCGCCGCGTCCGCCTCGCGGGCACCTGGGTCGCCGAGCGCACGGTCTACCTCGACAACCGGCAGATGGACGGCAAGGTCGGCTTCTTCGTCGTCACGCCCCTGCGCCTCGACGGCGGGCGCGAGTCGGCGCTGGTGCAGCGCGGCTGGGTGGCGCGCAACTTCGACCAGCGGGCGCTGCTGCCGCCGGTGGTCACGCCTTCGGGCCGGGTCGAGGTCGAGGGCCGGATCGCCGCGACAGCGTCGCGGCTGCTCGAGCTCGATGCCGCTGCCAGCGGGCCGATCCGGCAAAATATCGATGTCGCGTCGTTCGCCCGCGAGACCGGGCTCGAGCTGCTGCCGCTGGCCGTGATCGAGAGCGCGACGAGCATTTCTTCCCACGACGGCCTGGAGCGACATTGGCCGCCGCCCGCGGCCGACGTGCAGAAGCACTACGGCTACGCCTTCCAGTGGTTCGCCATCGCCACAGCGATCGCCGTCCTCTATGTCTGGTTCCGAATCGTCCGTCCCCGCCAGCGCCGCCGCCTCGCCTGAAGCGCCCGGGCTGCTGAGCTTCGCCGTCCACTCGCTGCCGTCGCCCGAGGGGGCGACGCGCGTCTCGGAGCGGACGCGTCGCGGCCGCTGGCAGATGCTCGCGGTGCTCCTGGTGTGCGCCGCGCCGGTGATCGCCTCCTACCTGACCTATTTCGGCGTCCTCCGCCCGGAGGGGCGCAGCAACTACGGCGAGCTGATCGCGCCGACGCGGCCGATGCCGGCGGGCCTGGCGCTCTCCGACCTGCAAGGCGCGCGGGTCGCGCCGCGTGCGCTGCACGGCCAATGGCTGATCGTCGTCGTCGCCGGCGGCGCCTGCGATGGAGTCTGCGAGCGCCATCTCTGGCTGCAGCGCCAGCTGCACGAGACGCTCGGCGCCGAGAAGGATCGTGTCGACAAGC
>DATCGH010000737.1:0-7324 GCA_036509055.1 Caldimonas sp. | reverse complement strand
GGCTCGCGGCAGGATCTCCTTCAACAGCTCCAGCCGCTTGCCGACCAGGGCCAGCGTGAACAGGCTGACGCCCGTCATGTTCCCGCCCGGGAGGGCGAAGCTCTGCACGAACCCGGCGACCACCGGATCGGCGCTGACGCTGAACACGATCGGCAGCTTGACGCCGGTGCGGATCAGCGCGCCCAGCGCCAGGCCGCCGGAAGCGAGCACCACGTCCGGCTGCGAGCGCAGCATCTCCGGCACCGACTTTTCGACCTGGTCGCGCGAGCCTTCTCCCCACCAGGCGTCGATCTGCAGGTCGCGCCCTTCGGTGTAGCCGAGCTCGCGCATGCCGGCGCGAAAGGCTGCGTAGTTCTGCGACGGGCGGTCCTTGCGCTCGGTGGACATCCAGGCCACGCGCAAGGGCCGCTTCGACTGCGCCGTCGCGTCGAGCGCCGCGGCCACCGGGATCGCCGCCAGCGCGTGGTGGAACGTTCTTCTTTTCATTCGGTCACCTCGTCGGTACGCAGCGGCATCATGAACTGCACGCCGCCGCCACGCTGCGCGCACTCCGCGATCGGGTCTTCCGCCTCGAGCCCTGACGCACGCAGCGCATCGGGACGCGCGTGCAAGACCGCCCTATGAAATCGTCTGCAAGGTCGGGTCTGCCGGTCCTTCGGCCCCGCCCGCGGGCGGGCGGCCCTTCGCCGTCGTGAATCGCCACCAGGGCAGCTCTGCCGTCAGGCTGAGGACGGCGCCCGGGGCGCGCGCGCCGGCATAGCCCGGGAGCGCCTCGAGAACCTGCGCCCAGGCATCGCCGGCGAGCAGTTCCCGCAGGCGCACGACCGCCGGATGCGCCAGGTTGGGCTTGAGGCAGGCCACGAAGTAGTCCTCCGCGACCAGCGGGAGGAAGTGGAGTCCGAACTCGAGCGCCGCCGCCTCGACACCCGGGCCGATGTCCGCGATCCCGCTCGCCACGCACGTCGCGACCGCGACGTGCGACTCTTCGATGGCGTTGTCGTATCCCGGCACGTCGCGCGGCTTCAGCCCATGCGCCTGCAGCAGGTGGTCCATGAGCAGCCGGGTGCCCGAGCCGACCTGCCGGTTGACGAAGCGCAGCGAGGACCCCGCGAGGTCGGCCACGGTCCGCACCGCTCCTGCGTGCTCCTTGCGCATCATCAGTCCCTGGGTCCGGCGCGAGCACCCGATCAGCTTGTGCAGGCCGGGACGCAGGAGCGGCTTCAGGGCCTTGGCGAAGAGGGGTGCCGCGCCCTGCAGCGCCGGGACATGGAACCCTGCGACCAGGCACCGTCCGGCATTCAGCGAGCGCAGGCTGTCGATGCTGCCCTGGATCCGCAGCTCCAGGCTCAGATCGGCCTGCTGCGCTGCGTGCTCGCGCAGTCGGGGAAGGGCCAGATCGTGGCTGGCGCAGACCGTCAGGAGCTGCACGCGCTCGTCCCTGGCTTCGGCGACGACGTGTTCGAGGTTGGCACGCAATGCTTCGATATGCGGCTGGAGGCGCTTTCGGGCCCGGAGTTCGGCCCAGAGCAGGCGGTGGGCGAAGTCGGTCAAGCGGGCCGATTCGCCTTGCGCCCAAACGATCAGCGGTTGGTCGAGCTCCTTCTCCCAGGCCCGAAGGGCGCCCCAGACGTGCCGGTAGGAGCGGCCGAGCGTCGTGGCCGCCCTGCGGATCGAGCCGCCGTCGCGCACCGCTTCCAGCACGGCGAACAGCGGCTGGTCCAGGTCGGCGCCCCGCTGGCCCTGCGAGGAAAAGGCGTAGCCGAGGCGGACGCTCGCAGGGGGGGTGGTTCGCTGGCTCATGGGGTGATTCTGGGCCAATGGAGACACCCTGGCGCGCCAATCCGTCGCGAGGAGTAGGCTCGCCGCCGGCCATGACCGACTTCTTTCGACCCGTCGCGCTCGCGCACGCCAGCCGCCTCATCAACCACGGCCCGACCGTGCTGGTGACGAGCGCCGCCGGGGCGCGGCGCAACGTGATGGCGGCCGCCTGGTCGATGCCCGTCGAGTTCACGCCGCCGCGCATTGCGGTGGTGATCGACAAGCACACCTTCACACGGGAGCTGGTGATCGCCAGCGGCGCGTTCGGCATCTGCCTGCCGGGCACGACGCTCGCCGACCTGACCTGGGCCGTCGGCGGCGAGAGCGGCCGCGACGTCGACAAGTTCGCCCGTCACGGCATCGTCGCAAGGGCCGGGCCGGTGCTCGGCGTGCCGCTGATCGAAGGGCGCTGCGCCGCCTGGCTCGAATGCCGGCTGATCCGCGAAACGCACGCCGAGGACGCCTACGACACCTGCTTCGCGGAGGTCGTCGCGGCCGCGGCCGACGAGCGCATCTTCGCGGACGGCCGCTGGTCCTTCCGCGACGACAACGTCGAGCTGCAGACCCTCCATCACCTCGGCGGCGGCAACTTCGTGCAGCCCCGAGGGATGCTGCGGGCGAAGGCACTGTAGGACGCGGCGCGATGGCGGCTGGCCGAGAATCGGGTTCTTCCGGAGCTGCGATGCCGACTTCCAAGGTCCACACGAAACCGGTCGCGACGAAGACGAAGGCCGCGCGTCCCGACCAGGGCGAGTCTGCCGCCGCGCTGATCGACGCGAAGATCGAGGCGCTGGGCGACTGGCGGGGCGAGATGCTCGCCCGGCTTCGCGCCCTGATCAAGGCGGCGGATCCTCACGTGGTCGAAGAGTGGAAGTGGAGCGTTCCGGTCTGGTCGCACCACGGCCTGATCTGCACCGGCGAGACCTACAAGAAGGTCGTCAAGATGACCTTCGCGAAAGGCGCTTCGCTGCCCGACCCTTCCGGCCTGTTCAATTCCAGCCTCGAAGGCAATGTCAGGCGCGCCATCGACTTCCACGAAGGCGACGAGCCGGACGAGAAGGCCCTGAAGGCGCTCATCCGGGCCGCGGTGACGTTGAACGACTCCTCGGGCCGAAGCTAGTTCGCAAGGGCCGCTCAGCCGACGCGTGCCGCCCAGTGCTGCGTCAGCGGCGAGCGCGCCTTGGTCAGCATCCGCTCGTTGAGGAGGTGCCGCGCCAGCCGCCGCTGTCCGGCGCGGATCGCGGCATCCATCAGCGTCTGATCGACCAGGTCGCGCTGCGCGTGGCTGCCGCCGAATCGGTGGCAGACATCGCGCACCGACCACAGCGCCTCCACGGTTTCTGCGAAGCGGCCGCGCCCGTAGTCGAGGATGCCGGTCATCAGCGGCACGCCCACCTCGGCCGACATCGTGCCGAGGGTCGAGGGTTCGCAGCTCCGTGCCCGTGCCGCCTCGACCACCCGGGCAGCGGCGTCGAGCCGGCCGGCGCCGACCAGCGACAGCACGGCGTGCAGGTCATTGAAGGCGTAGTGCCCCGCTTCGGGCGCTGCCGGCCAGCCGGCGGCGCTGGCGTTCCAGCGCTCGCCGAGGTCGACGTCCATCAGCCGCAGCCGCCAGAGCAGGGCGCTGATGTCGATGCGCTGCAACGCGACTTCGGCGCCCGGCATCACCCGCTCGTCGAGCAGGGCGAGCGCGCCGGCGGTGTCGCAGCGCTCGAGGCGGAAGAGCGCCAGGTGCCACCAGTTGTGGTACGCGAAGCCGTTGTCGGGCGACCAGTCGCCGCTGCGCGAAGCGAGGAATCGCGCGCCCTCGTCGTACCGGCCCTGCATCTCGTGCACATGCGTGACCGCGTGCACCGCCCACGGGTCGCGCGCATCGAGCGCGAGCGCTGCCTCGCCGGCGTCGAGCGCGGGCGCGTACAGGTTGCACTCCTCGAGCCCGAAGGCGTGCATGCCGAGCACGAAGCTGTACAGGGGCGCTTGCGGCGACCACTCGGGCAGCACGCGGGCGACACGTCGATGCAGGTTCCTGGCGTCGCCGCGGTAGAAGTCGAACAGGTGTGCGACCTGCAGCGCCACCAGATCCTGCGGGTGGTCGAGCAGGATCCGTTCCCACGCGTCGCAGGCCTGCTGCCATTGGCCGGCGGCGCATAGCCGGGTGGCGGCGATGTGGCGGCGCTCGCGGTCGTTGGCATGGCCGGCGTCCGCGAGCTCGGCGGCGCGCTGCAGGCTGTCGGTGGCCAGTAGGCCCAGACCGTGCTCGGTCATCGAGAGCAGCGCGTTGGCCTTCATCACGTGCGCCAGCGCCCAGTTCGGATCCTCGGCGATCGCCGCGTCGAGGTCGTCGAGCGCGTTGCCGTAGTACGACAGCATGCGCCACAACCCCTTCTCGGCATGCTCGATCGCGCGGGCCGTGCCCGTGCCGACCGGGCAGCCGCGGGCATCGACAAGAGCGGCACGGTTGGCGCGCTGCGCAAGCGCGGGCTTGGCCGTGACAGCGGCGTCATCGGTCGGGGTCGTCATTGGAATGTCTCCTCGGAGAAGGTGGGTGAGGCCAGGGCGGTCGCGAAGCCCGCGAGGTCGTCGGCAAAGCGTGCGGGCTCTTCCCAATGCAGAGCATGCCCCGCACCCGCGTACGTGAGTAGACGCGAGCCTGCGATCGCCCGGAGGATCCGTTCCTGGTCGCCGGGCGGACACATTGCGTCGCGATCGCCCCAGACGACGAGGGTGGGCACGGCGATGCGACCGATCTCGGCAGCGAAGTCGTCCTCGAACAGGGCCGCGAACGCGTCGCGCCAGACGACGGCAGGAGCCCGGAGGCACTCGCGCACCACCATGTCGAAGAACGCGGGCGGCACCGGTTGCGCGAGCGTGCTTTGCTGCCACTCGGCGGCAAAGGCGGGGTCGATCGGGTCGCGCAGCGGCTCGATGGTGCTGCGATGGAACGCGACGAGCTCGGCCTTGTCGCGAAAGCCCGCGAAGGCACCCGCCGCCACTAGGCCGCGAAGCAGATCGGGCCGGTCGATGGCGAGCCGCATCGCGTTCGCGCTGCCCATCGAATGCCCGACGACGAGCGCGGGGCCGAGGTCGAGCGCTTCGATGAACGCCGCCGCATCGGCGGCGAAGTCGCGCGTGCGGTAGCTGCCGGGACGGTCCGACTCGCCGTGTCCGCGCTGGCTCACGGCGAAGACGCGCAGCGACGCGGGCAGGTGCGCCATCACGGATTCGAAGGAGCGCCACGAGTCGGTGATGCCGTGCAGCATCACGACCGGCATGCCGCCCGGGTCGCCCTGCTCGGCATAGTGCAGGCGGACGCCATCGGCGAGTTGGATGGATCGCAGGATGGGTGTCATCGGAAATTCTCCTTTCGGCGGTCGTCGATCAGCGGCTCGGTGCCGACACGTCGCGCAGCAGCAGCATGTCGGTCACGCGGGCGGAGGCGCCGTGCCAGAAGCCGGTCTCGTGCTCGTGGCGGCGTGGGTTGCGGAAGGTGCCGAACAGCAGGTCGAATACCGGCAGGTCGGCATAGTTGTGGCGATGGATGCCGCGGGCGTGGTGCACCGTGTGGCTTTCCGGACGCTGCACGATGTAGCCCAGCCAGCGCGGCGTGCGCACGTTGGCGTGCTGGAAGGTCGATACGAAGCTGACGATGAGGAGCGTCAGCGTCGCCGCCGCCGGCGGCACGCCGAGGATCGTCAGGATCACGCTGGGCAGCAGGGTCCACGCGACCATGTCGAGCGGGCTGAACCAGAACGCGCTGATGACGTCGAGCCGCTCCGAGCTGTGGTGCATCTGGTGGAACAGTCGCCACAGCGGCGTGAATGCATGCATCGCCCGGTGCCATGCGTAGGCGGTGAACTCGTAGCCGAGCACGCCGGCCGCGACCGCCGCCCCTGTCGGCCAGCCCGCGAGGTCGAATAGCCGCAGCGGCGCCAGGGTCTCGGCCCACAGCAGCGGCAGGTAGGAGGACAGCAGGAAGTAGAGCGCGAAGGCGGCGAGGCCGCGCAGCGTCCAGCCGCGAATCTCGGGCAGCGGCCGGGCGGGGGCGATGAGCTCCCACGACAGCAGGCCGGCATACAGGGCGAACAGCACCTGGGTGGCGGGGTCGAGCAAGAGATCGAGCGGTGTGGGCATGGGTGGCTCCTGAAGTGCGCGCAGTCTGGCCGCCCGGTGCCGGAACCACTAAAGTGTTCCGTGCAACAAACCGGACATTCGTGCCATGGCTGCCGCACCCGTCAAGCCGACCGTCGTCGCTCTGCTCGCCCTGCCCGAGGTGACCGCGGCGACCCTGTACGGCTTCTACGATGCCCTGTCGAGCGCCGGCCGCGACTGGCAGGTTCTGCACGGCCGGGAGCCCGGCGCGCCGCCGTTCCGGCCGCTGATCGTCAGCCACGACGGGCAGCCTCTTGTCGGCGCCAACGGCGTGCGCATCCAGGCGGACACGAGCTTCGCCGAGTGCCCGCCTCCCGACGTCGTCTGCATCACGGACCTGGCGGTGATGCCCGGCCAGCCCCTCGGCGACATCTACGACCCGGCCGTGGCCTGGCTGCGTCAATGCCATGCCGCCGGCGCGGTGCTCGCCTCCGCCTGCTCGGGCGCGGTGCTGCTGGCGCGCACCGGGCTGCTGCACGATCTCGACGCCACCTCGCACTGGGCCTACTGCGAGACGCTGAAGCGCGAGCATCCGCGCACCCGCTGGCATGCCGAGCGCGGGCTGGTCGTGGCCGGCGAAGGGCGGCGCCTGGTGATGGCCGGCAGCGGCGTCGCCTGGCACGTGCTGGTGCTCTATCTCATCGCCCGCTTCGCCGGGCCCGAGGAGGCGATGCAGGTGGCCCGCATCAACCTCATGGACCTCAACGCCACCAGTCCGGTCGCCTACGCGTCGCTGACGCACGGCGCGCAGTCCAGCGATCCGGTGATCTCGCACTGCCAGCAATGGGCGGCGATGAACTACCAGGTCGAGTCGCCGGTGACGCAGATGGTCGCCTTGTCGGGGCTGGCCGAGCGCACCTTCAAGCGCCGCTTCACGCAGGTCACGGGCATGAGCCCGCTCGAATATGTGCACATGCTGCGACTCGAGGAGGCCAAGCAGATGCTCGAGGCGAGCGACGCGCCGATCGAGGCGATCGCGGTCGAGGTCGGCTATCAGGACACCAGCTTCTTCGGTCGGCTGTTTCGGCGTAAGGTCGCCCTTTCGCCGGCGCAGTACCGGCGGCGCTTCAAGCCTCTCGGCGAGCAGCTGCGCGCCGCGGCACCACGGAATCCTTGACGGAGATCACCTGCCCATGAAATTGCGCACCATCGTCTGCACGCTCGCCCTGGCAGCGACCACGGCTGCTTTCGCCGCGTTGAATGCGGGCGACCCCGCCCCGGCGTTCAGCGCCCCCGCTTCGCTGGCGGGCAAGCCCTTCACCTACTCGTTGAAGGACGGCCTGGCCAAGGGGCCGGTGGTCGTCTACTTCTATCCCTCGGCCTACACCGTGGGATGCAACGTCCAGGCGCACGAGTT
>DATCGH010000736.1:0-3261 GCA_036509055.1 Caldimonas sp. | reverse complement strand
CTGAGGAGCCGCTCCCTGCCGAGCGGGCTGGGCGTGCGTTCGTGACGCCAGCGCAGGACGACGAACGCCGACAGCAGCGACAGCACCATGTTGAGCGCGAACACCCAGACGCTGCCGGCGCTGGCGATCAGCGCGCCTGCCACCAGCGGCCCGACGATGCGCGAGAGGTTCATCGCCATGCCGTTGAGGGCGAGCGCGGCGGCGAGCTGGGTTCTGGGCACCAGGTCGGGCACGATCGCGGCGAAGACCGGCCAGCGCATCGCCAGGCCGATGCCGTTGGTGAACACCAGCACCAGCAGCAACGGCGCATTCATCCAGCCCGAGGCGGTGACGGCGCACAGCGCACCGGCGGTCAGCGCCAGCCAGAACTGCGTCGCGAACAGCAGTCGGCGGCGGTCGACGATGTCGGCCAGGGCGCCGCTCGGCAGGCCCAGCAGGAAGACCGGCAGGGTCGAGGCCGATTGAACCAGCGCCACCCAGATCGGCGTGCTCGTCAACGTGGTCATGGTCCACGCCGCCGCCACGTCGGTCATCCACATGCACAGGTTCGCTGTCAGCCAGGTGCTCCAGAGCAGGCGGAACACCGGCACGCCCAGAGGCTCGAGGGCGGTGACGGAGCGGCGTGCGGGCGCCGGCCGCAGGGGCGAATCCTCTTCGGGCGGGTGCGACGACATCCGCGCCATTGTCCCGATCCTTCCGCCGGAGCGCACGGGGCGTCACGGCAGCAAAGACTCTCCGCTCGTCAGTCGACGCGCACCGCCTTGAAACGCGCCGCGGGTTCGATTCCCCCGGGCTCCCTTCTAGCCCGGTGGCGGTACGAAGCCGCCGAACTCGCGCTCGATGCCGGCCGCGAAAGCCAGCACGGTGCGGTCCTCGAGATGCGGGCCGATGATCTGCACGCCGATCGGCAACGGACTGTCGCCGCGGTCGATCGGCACCACCGCCGCCGGCAGGCCGGCGCTCGTCGCCGGCCCGGCCCAGACCAGGCCGACGTCGGGATACGGATAGGGCTTGCCGTCGATCTCCAGTCGTCGCTCGTGCGTCGGGGCCGAATGGTCGTGGGCAAAGGCGGTCACCGGCATCGGCGGGCACAGGACGACGTCGACCTCGGCGAACAAGGCGCGCCATTGCTGCTGGAGCCGGGTGCGCGCGATGTCGGCCATCACCCAGTCGCGATGGCTGAGCCCGATGGCACGGGCACGCTCGGCGGCCAGGCTGCGGTTGTCGGACGGGAAGACAGCGCCCGCGTTCTTGAGATCCTCGTAGATCGCCGGCCGCCAGAACGCGGCCGAGAACGACACCAGGAGCCGCATGTACAGCCGCGCCGCCTCGGCGAGATCGGGCAGCAGCGGATGGCTGCGCTCGACCTTGACGCCGCTGCGCGCGATGCGGCCAGCCAGGCGTTCGAGCGCAGTCCGCACCGGGCCCGCCGTCGGCACCAGCGGGTGGCTGTCGATCATCAGCACGCGATGGCGCGCCAGCTGCTCGTGCCGCGGCGGCCGCAGCGCGAGCTGGTAGCCGACGCCGGTGGTCAGTTCGTCGGGGCCGGCGATGACGTCGAACAGCAGCGCCAGGTCACTTGCGGTGCGCGCCATCGGTCCGACGACGGCGAGGTCGTCGTTGCGCGGCAGCGGCGTCGCGCCGGGCGGCGTATGGCCGCGACTGGGCACCAGCCCGAGCGTCGGCTTGAGTGCCATGACGCCGGTGAAGTGCGCCGGCACGCGCAGCGAGCCGCCGATGTCGGAGCCGAGTTCCAGGGGCGCGAAGCCCGCCGCCAGCGCGGCCGCCGAGCCGCCCGACGAGCCGCCCGGCGTGCGCCCGAGGTCCCACGGATTGCGCGTGACGCCGTAGATCTCGTTGTAGCTCTGCCAGTCGTCGAGCACGATCGGCACGTTGGTCTTGCCGAGCAGGACGGCACCGGCCCTTCGGGCACGCGCGACGATCAGCGCGTCGTCGTTGGCCTTGAAGTCCCTGGCCTGCGGGATGCCCCAGGTGGTCGCCAGGCCGGCCGCGTTGAACGACTCCTTCACCGTCATCGGCACACCGAGCAGCGGCCGCTGGTCGCCGCGCGCCAACGCCGCGTCGGCGGCCCGGGCGGCCTCTCTCGCCCGCTCGAAGTCGCGCACGATGACGGCATTGATCGCAACGTCGCGGCGCTCGATCCGCGCAATCAGGTGGTCGGTGAGTTCGAGCGACGAGAACCGCTTCCGGCGCAAGCCATCGAGGAGCTGTCCCGCAGAGAAGTACTCGAGTGCGCCGGCGGAACTTGGCGGCGAGCCGCCCACGACCGCTGCGGGAGCCGCGGCAGCGGGCGCGGTGGCACCGGAGGTCGTCGGCTGGCCGGCGGCGATACCGGCCCAGCCGCCACCGGCCAGTGCCGCGGCCCGGGACAGCAGCGCGCGGCGTGTGGGGTCGATGACCATCGCGATCTCCTCCCGAAGCCGAGTCTGGTGGGTCGCTCTTCGGGTGTCAACCGTCGTCCAAAAGCGGCATCGGCCCTTGCCTGGCGCGGCCGACGACGACCCGTCGGACAGGTCCACTTTCATCCCACAACGCGACGAGCTATGCTGGGCCGAATCGACGCGAAGCCGCAGATGATGGGCGCCCTCGCGGATCCAGCAACCGACGCCGCCACTCGCGCTCATGTCGACCGACCAAGCCTTCGTCGAGTACGTGCAAAGTCAGTCCGGCCTCTGGAACGAGATCTCCTTCAGGAAGATGTTCGGCGAGTACGCGCTGTACCTGCACGGCCGAGTCGTCGCTTTCGCCTGCGACAACCAGCTCTACCTCAAGCCGACGGAGGAAGTCCGCGCCATGCTCGGCAAGGTGTCCGAGGCTCCGCCTTACCCCGGTGGCAAGCTGCACTTCCAGCTCGATGAGCAACTGGAGGATCGCGAACTCCTGCGAAGGCTGCTTTTCGCTACGGCCGCTGCACTGCCGCTGCCCAAGCCGAAAGCGGCGGGAAGTGCCAAGCCGAAGCCCGGCCGGAAGTCGGCAAGCACCAAGGCCGCCAAGCCAGGTTCGCGTGATCGATGAGGAAGGCCTCCCGATGCCCCAGCGCGTAATCATGCGAGCCGATCTGCAGGGAACATCGAGTCCTGCGGCGCAGGGTGTCCGGCCGTTTTCATTCGGCGATAGGCAAGGGCTGGGCACCCTCCTCTTCGATGCCTATCTCGGAACGATCGACCAGGAGGAGTAAACGCTCGAGCAAGCGCACGCCGAGATCGACAAGACCATTAGCGGCGAATACGGAGTTTTTCT
>DATCGH010000735.1:0-2410 GCA_036509055.1 Caldimonas sp. | reverse complement strand
GAGTACATCAAGAAGAATGACCTCCAGGACAAGGCCAAGCGGACCATGATCAACGCCGACGCCAAGCTGAAGGAAATCTTCAAGAAGGCCCAGGTCTCGATGTTCGAGATGACCAAGCTGATCAACAGCCACCTGAGCTGAACCCCCGCCCGCGGCGAAAGCCGCGGCGCTTCAGGAAAAAGCCGGTGCCCCGCACCGGCTTTTTTCTTGCCGGTCGCGCTTGTAGGAAACGCCTCGCCGGCGATGGTCGCGTCCTCCGACTGCGGCCGCCGGGACCCGCCGGAATACTCCATGCGTTCTGCACCCAGTCCGCAAGGAGACAACCATGACTACGTTCAAGCTCTCATCCCTCGCCCAGGCCGTCGCGATCTGCGCCGGTGCCGTCCTGTTCGCCGGCAGCGCCGTCGCGGCCGACACCAAGGGCGACAAGGCGACCTACGAGCAGGCCAAGGCTTCCGCCAAGGCCGCCTACGACACCGACAAGAAGGCCTGCGATTGCCTGAGCGGCAACGCCAAGGACATCTGCGTCGCCGAGGCCAAGGCCAAGAAGACCCGGGTCGAGGAGAACGCCGAGGCGGCCTACAAGAACACGCCGAAGGCGCGCGAGCACGCGGTCCACGAGATCGCCGAAGCCGACTACGAGGTCGCCAAGGAACGCTGCGACGACAAGGCCGGCAACGACAAGGACGTCTGCGTCAAGGAAGCCAAGGCGGCCATGACCAAGGTCCAGGCCGACGCCAAGGCCGCCCAGAAGGGCACCGAAGCCCGGATGGACGCCAACCAGGACAAGCGCGACGCCGACTACAAGGTCGCGGCGGAGAAGTGCGACACGATGTCGGGCGATGCCAAGAGCTCGTGCATCGCCTCGGCCAAGGCGCACTACGGTAAGTAAGCGCGCTCTAGCGGGCCAGGCGCCGCTCGAGGAAATCGAGCCGGTCCTGGCCCCAGAACAATTCGCCGTCGTAGATGTAGCTCGGCGCGCCGAACACGCCCGAGTCGATCGCCCGCTGCGAATCGGCTTCGTAGCGCTCATGCACCGCCTGCGACTGCGAGTCGTCGAGGCGGCGCGCCGGCAGGCCGGTTTCGGCAAGCATCGCCTGCAGCACCGCCGGATCGGCAATGTGGCGCTGCTCCACCCAGACGCCGCGCATGAGGGCGCCGGCGATCTTCATCGCCGCATCGGTGCCGTCGGCGCCATCGACGGCGATGATCAGCTTGGCGGCGTCGTGGCCATCGACCGGGAAATAGGTCGGCTTGAGATTGAGCGGCCGGCCGAGGTACTCGCTCCAGCGCTTCAGCTCCACCAAGCGGTAGGCCTGGCGCTGCGGCGCCCGCTTCGAAAGCGGCAAGCCGCCCGAGACCGGGAACACTCGACCGAGATCGACCGGCAGCACGTTGACCTTCGCGCCCGCCGCCTTGGCCAGCTCGGCGAAGCGCTCGTGGCCGAGGTAGGTCCAAGGCGATTGCGGCGACAGGTAGTAGTCGATCGTCTTCTGGGTCACGGGGCGGCTCCTGCGGGCTCGGGAACGCGAGTCTAGGCGTTCGCGGCCGAGGTCGCCGCCCGAGGGTCAGGCGAGCGCCAGCAGCGGCTCGAGGTAGCGGCCGGTGTAGCTCGCCGGGTTCGCCACGACCTGCTCGGGCGTGCCCTCGGCCACCACCTGGCCGCCGCCGGCGCCGCCTTCGGGCCCCATGTCGACCACCCAGTCGGCGGTCTTGATGACGTCGAGGTTGTGCTCGATGACGACGATCGTGTTGCCGGCGTCGCGCAGCTGGTGCAGCACCTTGAGCAGCAGGTCGATGTCGGCGAAGTGCAGGCCGGTGGTCGGCTCGTCCAGGATGTAGAGGGTGCGTCCGGTGTCGCGCTTGGAGAGCTCGAGCGCCAGCTTGACCCGCTGCGCCTCGCCGCCGGAGAGCGTGGTCGCGCTCTGCCCGAGCCGGATGTATCCCAGGCCGACGTCGAGCAGGGTCTGGAGCTTCCGGGCGATGTTCGGCACGGCGTTGAAGTAGCCGTGCGCGTCTTCCACCGTCAGGTTCAGCACCTCGGTGATGTTCTTGCCCTTGTAGAGCACCTCGAGCGTTTCGCGGTTGTAGCGCCGGCCGTGGCAGACGTCGCAGGGAACGTAGACGTCGGGCAGGAAGTGCATCTCGACCTTGAGCACGCCGTCGCCCTGGCAGGCCTCGCAGCGGCCGCCGGCGACGTTGAACGAGAACCGGCCCGGGCCGTAGCCGCGCTCGCGCGCCGCCGGCACCTCGGCGAACAGCTCGCGGATCGGCGTGAAGAGGCCCGTGTAGGTGGCCGGATTGGAGCGCGGGGTGCGGCCGATCGGCGACTGGTCGACGCTGATCACTTTGTCGAAGGCGTCGAGGCCGGAGATGGCGTCGTGCGGCTCCGGCTCGGCGTGGCTGTTGT
>DATCGH010000734.1:0-2930 GCA_036509055.1 Caldimonas sp. | reverse complement strand
GGCTGCACGAACTGCCACTCGCGGGTGCATGGCAGCAATCACCCGGCAGGAGCCAAGTTGATGCGTTGACGACGGTCGCGCCGAGGCGTCGCCGCGCGACATGACCGGAACGGATGCGAGATGAAGATCTTCAGCTCCCTTCACCTGCTCGCCGCGCTCGGCGCGCTGGGCGCAGCCACGGGCGCTTCGGCGCAGGCCGACACGTCGCAATGGAAATGCAGCTCGTGTCCCTATCCGAAGGGAACCACGGGCAGCGTCGACGCCGGCGTCGGCCACGTCAGCGAGTCGTCGCAGAAGTTCGGTGACTACACCGGGCTCGACAACAAGGGCGCGTTCGCGATCCTCGAGGGCAACGTCAGCCGGCGCGGCGACGACGGCTACTACGCCGACCTGTGGGCCGCCGACCTCGGCCTCGACAGTCGCCGGCTGTTCGGCCAGGCCGGCCGCGAGGGCCTCTATTCCCTGAACGTCGGCTATGCCGAGATACCGCGCCACCTGACCGAGGGCGCGAGGACGCCCTTCCTCGGCAGCGGCGGCAGCGTACTGACGCTCCCGCCGGGCTTTCCGGCCGCCGACACCACCAGCATGCCGCTCGCCGGCACGCTGCAGCCGATCGACACCGGCTTCAAGTACAAGCGCCTCGACCTCGGTGGCACCTTCTTCGGCGAAAAGGGCTGGAGCGCCAACCTGAGCCTGCGCCACGACGAGCGCGACGGAAAGCGACCGGTGTCGGGCTCTTTCTTCTCCACGGCGTCGCAATTCGCCGCGCCGGTGAACGAGAAGACCGACGGCGCCGAGCTGACGGTGGCCTATGCGACCAAGGAGCTGCAGGCGACGGTGAGCTACCTGTTCTCGTCCTTCCGCAACGACGACACCTCGCTCACCTGGTCCAACCCGTTCTTCCCGGTGGTGCCGGGCGCAACGACCGGGCAGCTCGGGCTTGCGCCGGACAACCAGTACCAGCAGATCAGGGGAACGGCCGGCTACGACATCTCGCCGACCATCCGCGTGACCGGCGAGATCGCCTATGGCCGGATGACGCAGAACGACGGCTTCCTCGCGCCGACCGTCAACACGATCCTCGCGCCGACGGTGGCGCCGCTGCCTGCGAACTCCCTGGACGGAAAGATCGACACGTTCACCGCGAACGTCAAGATGACCGCCAACCCGATGCAGGGATTGCGCATCATCGCCAGCTACGACCGCGACGCCCGGGACAACAAGACGCCGGTGCGCAGCTATCCGACCGTCACCACCGACATGTTCGCCGGTTCGACGCCGCGCAGCAACACGCCGTTCAGCTTCACGCTCGACCGGGTCAAGCTGATCGGCGACTACGGCGGCGGCCTGCCGGCCAGCATGCGGATCACCGGCGGCGGCGAGTACGACACGCGCGAGCGCAACTTCCAGGAAGTCGTGACGACCCGCGAGTACACGCTCTGGGGCAAGGTCGCGGCGCAGCCGACCGAGAAGCTCACGACCTGGCTGAAGTACGCGTACTCGTGGCGCGACAACTCCACCTATGGAACGTCGATCTGGTTCGGCTACCCGGAAAACCCGCTGCTGCGCAAGTTCTACCTGGCGGACCGGGAGCGCAACATGGTCGAGGGGCGGCTCGACTACGCGATCAACGAGAAGGTCTCGGTCGGCGTCTCGGCCGACTATGCCGACGACGACTACACCCATTCCTCGGTCGGGCTGACCTCGGCGCGCAGCGCCAATGTCGCCGTCGAGCTGGCGACGGTCTTCACCGAGCGGACCCAGGGTCGGGCCTACTTCCAGACCCAGCAGATCCGCTCGAAACAGGGCGGCAGCGAGGCCTTCGCCGCGCCGGACTGGACCGGACGCATGAAGGACACGTTCGACGTGTTCGGGATCGGCGTCAAGCACGTGGCCATCCCGGAGAAGCTCGAGATCGGCGCCGACTTCACGGTCTCGCGCTCGAAGAGCGAGGTCGCGGTCGACAATGTCCTCGCGGCAGCGCCCTTCCCGAACGCCAAGACCAAGCTCGAGACCTTCAGGCTGTACGGCACGTACAACCTGAAGGAAAACCTCTCGATCACCGGCAGCTACCAGTACGAGCACTACGACACGAACGACTGGCGGCTCGACGGCATCGACCCGGCGGCCGTCTTCAACCTGCTCGCGCTCGGCGCGCAGTCGCCGAACTATTCGGTGAACGTGTTCCGCGTCGCCCTGCGCTACCGGTTCTGAGGGCCTGAAGCGGGCCTGCGAACTCAGGAAACGACCTGGTAGTACAGGTTCTGCGGGTGCTTCGCCTGGGCGAAGAAGAACCAGCGGTCGACGATCAGCCCGGGTAGCTGCACGCTTGCCGCGGCCAGCCAGGGCCAGGACGCCGACGTGGCGAGGCCGAGCGCGGCCAGCAGCGCGGGCAGCGCGAAGCCGAGGACGACGAGCAAGGCCCGGGCACGCCGCATCCCCAAGGCCGACGCGCGATGGAAGAACTCGCGCGTGTTGAACGAGCCCGCCGACATGCCCATGGACGTCTGCACCAGCCGGGTCGCGGCGATGCCGGTGGCCGACTGCAGGGTTGAGCGGTGACGGATCCGCGCGTTGCGGCGCAGCGCCAGCAGGCGCGCGCCGCCGGCGAGAAGCGTCGCGACGACGGCGGCCGGACCGCAGCAACGCGCCAGCTCGCCTTCGCCGGTAACCCGAGCCGCGGCAACGACGAGCAGAAAGCCGGAGGACAGGCCGACGAGCACGAAGCTCGCGAGGGTCAGCGGGTGCGCCCACTCCTCGATGAAGCGCAGGCACGCGTAGATCATTGCCGTGCACAGCCAGAGGAGCGCGGCGAGGCCCACGGCGGCGACGGGAAACGCGACCTGCGTCCACAGCGGCGATGCGCCCGTGCGCACGGCCGCCCCCCAGAGCACGACGACCGCGATGAACGCCGGCAGCACGATCACCTC
>DATCGH010000733.1:0-3822 GCA_036509055.1 Caldimonas sp. | reverse complement strand
TAGAGCTTGAGCAGGACTGACGGGTGGTAGGACGGCCGGCCCGTCGCCGCAGCTGTCGCGCCTTCGAAGCCCAGAGCCTCCAGATCGAGCTCGTCGACGAACGCATCGACGACGCGCACCGGGTTGTCTTCACCGATGTAGTCGTCGAGACACTCGGGCAGCAAGGTGACCTGGCTTCGGTCCTGTCCCTCGATGAATCGCTTCATGTGACAGCCCGCGTAGTCGCGCTGCCTCGATTTTGCCGAGCAAGGTCAGGCAATCAAAGCGTCTTCACACGGCCTCGGTCGGTAGCCGTCGTCCAAGGTCGATCGCACGCACGGGGCAACCGACGCCGCGGCACTCCGCGGGGCAGGAACTTCGCCTAGTCCCGTCGCTCGGTCGCGAACACCTTCTGCGCCACCTGCCACCGCCCTTCGACCTTCAGCAGCGACAGGTAGTCGGTGAAGAACCGGGGCGGTATCGCGCAATTGAGCTTCACGAAGGCCGTCGTCGCCGAGGCCTGGTCGATCTGCAGGATCCGGTCGTGCCGCGGCAGCCCGCGCGACTGCGGCGAAGGCCGGTTGCGCACCGCCTCGAGCCACTGGTCGCGCGGCAGCGGGGTCAAGATGCCGTTCTCTTCGTAGGTCAAGGAGCTGGTGGGATGGAACGCGGCGGCGAGCTTCTCGACGTTGCCTTCGTAGAGGCCATCGAGGTAGGTCTGCACCACGGCCTCGATGGCGGTGCGGTCGTCGGACATGGCCTTTCCTTCAGCGCTGGTCGGGAAGGCCGATCGCCACCGGCCGGATCACCGCGCCTGCAGCCCCTTGGTCGCGCGAAGGCAGTGCCATCGCGCACGAGGTCCAGACGCGGTCGCGGGCCATGGCGGCCAGGTTCAGGTTCTCGAGGTGATGGATCCCGAACACCGACAGCATGTAGTGATGGATCGAGAACGGCAGCCCGGGCTCGGTCCCCTGGGCCGGCGGCGCTTTGCCTTGCAGCATGCCGTTTGGCACTGGGTCGATGAAGGGCGCGTCGAGGCCGATGGCGACGATCCGCTTCGTCGCCAGCAGCTTGGCGGCGTCGACCGACAGTCCCGGCGCCATGGCGTAGTACCGGGCGCCTTCCTCGCCGTCCTTCCACTGCTCGCTCCAGCCGGTGTAGATCCAGACCATGTCGCCGGGCAGGATGCCGCGCTTGCCCAGCCCCTGCGCCTTCAGCATGCCCTCGATGTGCGCTGCGGTGACCAGTTCCCCGTCGGCCATCGCCCGGCCCTTGCCGACATGGCTCCTCGCGTCGAGCAGCACCGCCGTCGTCACCAGCGGCGGAATCTTCTCGATGCCCAGCTTGAGCAACGGCGAATCGGGGCTGGGCTTCACATCCTTCTGCTTGTAGCCGCCGTAATAGGAGGCGCCGTCGGCCGAGAAGGGATTCTTCGGATCCCAGGGCGACGCGATCGACGCGAAGTGGCCGAGGGCATCGATCTGCGTCCCCTGCTGCTGCGGCTCGGCGCCGGCGTCGAAGGCTTCGCTGTTGAACGCATGGGCCGAGAACGGCACGCCGGCGGTCGGCTTGGGCTTGCTCAGGGACGGATTCGCGAACGGCGACTTCGGCATCGTGTTCGAGCGCACGAACGAGGCTTCGTAGGTGCGCGCGCCGCGCTGCGAGAGATGCCAGCCGCAGCGCAGCGTCGTCGCCTCGCCGAGGGTGTTGGCCATGCCCAGCTCGTCGCCCGCCGGCCAGGGCGGTGCCGGGGACTTCGAGGACAACGCGAGCAGGGCGGCGGGCTCGACGGCCCCGGCGTGGCCCGCCGACAGAAGGGCGAGGACGGCGGTCGCCGCCAGCGTCAGGTCGGGGAACAGGGAGCGGGCCATGGCGTGATCTCCTCGCTTCGTTGCCGGACGGCGGGCCGCCATCGTACGTCGCCGCGCGGACGAGAGCGATGCGGGCATTCCGGTGCGGGAGGGCCCGCTGCGCGACGCGCGGACGGCCGGAGAGCGGAGGCCGTCGAACGCATTGCTCGGACTTCGAAGCTCGTGTAGCGTCGGTCGTGTGCAGCCGAATTCCGACGCCGCGCACCGCCGCGAGCTGATGCGCCAAGCCGCCTGCGTTGCCGGCGCATGGCTGGCCGCCAGCGCGCTGCCGGTGGTGGCGGCCGGCGAGGTGCAGCGCCACCCGCGTTCGCTGCTGGTCGACCCGCACGGCAAGCCCTGGTCGGCGCGCCAGCTCAAGGCGGGCGAGGCGTTCCTCTTCAACTATCCGTACACGGCGTCGCCGGTATTCCTGATCGCGTTCGAGCACGAGGTGAAGCCGGCCGAACTCATCACCGAGGACAAGCGGCGCTATTCGGCACCGGCCGGCGTGGGGCCGAACAAGTCGATCGTCGCCTTCTCGGCGATCTGCGCGCACAAGCTGATGTACCCGACGACGGCGATCAGCTTCATCGGCCTGCGCAGCGGCGGCCGCGGCGAGCCGCCGCACGTGATCCATTGCTGCGGCGACAACTCGCGCTACGACCCGCTGCAGGGGGCGCGGGTGATCGACGGCCCGGCGCCGCAGCCGCTGGCTGCGGTGCTGCTGGAGTGGGACGCCGGCAGCGACCAGCTGCACGCGGTGGGCACGCGAGGCGGCGAGATGTTCGACGCGTTCTTCGAGAAGTACACCGCCAAGCTGGAGCTCGAGACCGGCAGCGGCCTGCGCAAGCCGAGCGCTGCCACGGTCGTCATGCAGCCGGCGGCGAGCTACAGCCGGCAGTGGCGCAGCTGCCGGGCGTGACGCCGCACCAGCCGGCGCCGCGAGGGCCCCGGCTGCGCACAGCGCCTCGCCTCAGTCGGCGCGATCGCCGAGGGCGATGTCGACCTTCATCTCGCTGGCGAGGGGCTCGAGCCGCCGGCGCAGCTCGTCGGACGACAGCGTGTTCGGCACCAGCACGTGCGCCGCGAACTTGAAGGTCTTGGGCGCGGTCGGGGTGGTGCCGACGATCTCGGTGTGGATGTGCTCGATGCTGATGCCCGCCTCGGCGAGGATGCGTGTCAGGTTGCTGACGATGCCGACGCGGTCGTCGCCGACGAGCTCGAGGTCGATGCCGCGCAGCCCGGCCGGCGCCTGTGACGAATCGCTCTTCGCGATCACGAGCTTCAGTCCCGACGATTCGAGGCCTTGCAAGGACTTGGCGAGCGCCTCGGCGTTCTCGCGCGGCACCTCGAAGTGCACCATTCCGGCGAACTCGCCGGCCAGGCGCGAGAGGCGGCTGGCCGCCCAGTTGGCGCCGAAGCGCTGGGCCCGGTCGGACAGGAGGCTGACGATGCCGGGCCGGTCGGGCCCCATCACCGTGACGACCAGCGAGGTGGTGGTCGCCGGCGCATCCTCGGTCAGCACGACCGAGCGCCGGATCATCGGTGCGCGCGTCGCGAAGCGCGGGTCCTGCGTCTCGGCAGGCAGGCTGCCGTGGTCGCGCCCATGACGCACGACCCGGCCGAGCAATGCCAGGCCCATCGGCGCGAGCGCCCGCTCCCAGAGCTCCCGCGCCGATTCGCCGCGGGCGACGAAGCACCAGTCCTGCGCGGCGATCGCACCGGCGTCCCAGCCGTCAGCGAGGTGATAGACCGAGCCGCCGGCGATCGGATCGCCTTCGAGGATGGTCCATTCGACCGCGGCGATGCCGCGATGGCGGGGCAGCAGCGACGGGTGGTAGCCGATCCCGCCGAGGCGCGATCGGGCCAGCGCCTCGGGGCTGACGCGGGCGTGCGTGTGGGCGGCGACGATCAGGTCGGTGCCTTCGGGGATCGCCTCCCCGGGGACGACCTTCGGGTTCGCCAGCACGTGCACCGGCAATCCCGCCGCCTT
>DATCGH010000732.1:0-2177 GCA_036509055.1 Caldimonas sp. | reverse complement strand
CTGAGGAGGTTCGAGCCCATGCGTCAGGTCTTCCTCGACACCGAAACCACCGGCCTCAGCCCGGAATCGGGCGACCGGGTGATCGAGATCGGCTGCGTCGAGCTCGTCAACCGGCGCCTCACCGGCCGCAACCTCCATTTCTATCTGAATCCCGAGCGGCGCAGCCACCAGGACGCAATCGCGGTGCACGGCCTGTCGGAGGAGTTCTTGGCCGACAAGTCGCTGTTCGCGCAGGTCGCCGACGAGCTGCTTGAGTACCTGAAGGACGCCGAGATCGTCATCCACAACGCCGCGTTCGACGTCGGCTTCCTCGACGCCGAGCTGCGCCGGCTGGAGCGGCCGGTGTTCACCAGCCATGTCGGCCGGATCGTCGACAGCCTGTCGATGGCGCGGGAGAGCTTCCCGGGCAAGTCGAACTCGCTCGACGCCCTGTGCAAGCGCTTCGAAGTCAACAACTCGTTGCGCGAGCTGCACGGTGCGCTGCTCGACGCGGGCCTGCTGGCCGAGGTCTACCTGCGCATGACGCGCGGCCAGAACTCGCTCGTCATCGACGCCGCCGACGTGCTCGCCGCAGACCTGGCGGCGCGGCCGATCGATTTCAGCGTCCTCGAGTTGATCGTCGTCGCCGCCGACGAGGCCGAAACCTCGGCGCACGAGGCGGTGCTGGCCGAGATCGACAAGGCCAGCCGCGGCCACGCGGTGTGGCGGCCGGCGCCGCCGGCCACGCTGGGGCTTGCCAGCGCCATGGCACAATGACGCCCTCTCGAAGCGGCCGATTCGGCGCCGCGCGGGGCGGTTAGCTCAGGGGTAGAGCACGACATTCACACTGTCGGGGTCGGGGGTTCGAAACCCTCACCGCCCACCAATCGATCCGGTCGAAATCCCAATCGGGCTGCGGCATTGAAGGTCGCCACCTGGAACATCAACGGCGTCGTCCGCCGCCTGCCCCTGCTGCTGGACTGGCTCGCCCGGGCGCAGCCCGACGTGGTCGCGCTGCAGGAAACCAAGGCGACCGATGCCGAGTTCCCCACGACCGAGCTCGCCGCCGCCGGCTACGGCGCCGTCACCGTCGGCCAGCGTCCCTGGAACGGGGTGGCGTTGCTGGCGCGCGGCGCCGAGCCGATCGTGGTGCGCCGGGCGCTGCCGGGCGATGCCGGCGACACCCAGGCGCGCTACCTCGAGGCGGCGATCGGCGGCGTCCTCGTCGCCTCGATCTACCTGCCGAACGGGAATCCCCAGCCCGGGCCGAAGTTCGCCTACAAGCTCGCCTGGTTCGAGCGCCTGATCGCCCACGCCGCGTCGCTGCAGGCGAGCGGCCATCCGGTGCTGCTGGCCGGCGACTTCAACGTCGTGCCGGCCGATCGCGACATCTATCCGACGACCTCGTACCGCGACAACGCGCTGCTCCAGCCCGGGCCGCGCGAGGCCTACGCGCGCCTGCTGCAGCAGGGCTGGACCGACGCGATCCGTGCCCGTCATCCCGAAGCGACGATCTACACCTTCTGGGACTACCTGCGCAATCGCTGGCCGCGCAACGCGGGGCTGCGCATCGACCACCTGCTGCTGAGCGAGAGCATCGCCGGCCGGCTGCGCGAAGCCGAGGTCGACCGCGACGAACGCGGGAAGGCCGGCGCCAGCGACCACGCTCCGGTGTGGGCCCGCCTGGCGGAAAAGCGCGCTACTCGGCGCGCAGCTTGATCGGCGTGTAGAGCTGCTCGGCGGCCGCTTCCGGCTTCATCAGCCGCCAGCGTTCGAGGGCCGCTAGGTCGCTGACCGAGCGCCGCGCTTCCTCGGCCTTGATGATCGGGTCGAGCTCGAGCACGCGGGCGACGCAGCGGGCGATCCACTCGTCGTTGTCGCGCACGTACTCCTCGGCCGTCTGCACCCGCTCCACCGGGATCCGCTCGGTGCGCTCGAACCGCTCGGCGGGGTCCACGTACGCGCCGGCGTGGCCGTCCCGTCGCAGCGCCGCCTCGGCCTCGGCCGCGGCTTCGGGTGCGAGCTGGCCGCGGGTCGGCCAGAGCTTCTCGGCGACATCGAGATAGGTGGCCGGTTGGGCGCCGGCCTGCAGGTTGCTCAAGCGCAGGACGAAGCGATCGATCCACTGCTCTCGCGTGACATTGAATTCCATCGCCTCAGCCCTCCGAGTTTGCAGATGCGGCCGGGGCGTCGGACCG
>DATCGH010000731.1:0-2998 GCA_036509055.1 Caldimonas sp. | reverse complement strand
GCCGAAGGTCGACTGTGACAGCGCCTCGGCGAACACCAGGTTGGTGAGCGCGTCGCCGTCGCCGCCGCCGTACTCGCCCTCGTACATCAGGCCGAGCAGGCCGGCGGCGCCGAGCTTCCGCAGCACCTCGCGCGGCGTGTGCCCGGCCTCTTCCCAGGCCAGGGCGTGCGGCTCGACCTCGCGGGCGATGAAGCGGGCGACCTGGTCGCGCAGCAGCTCGTGCTCGGGCGTGAGGTAGATGCTCTCCATCCAGGGCGGCCTAGCCGTGCGCGCCGCGGAACATCGACGCCTCGGTCCAGCCGAGCGCGGCGACCTCCGCGTGGCGCAGGTGCGCCTCGCTCGGCATCAGGAACTCGTCGAGCTGCGGCGGCGTCACCGCCGTGCCGGCGAGCATCGCGTGGGCCTGGCCGCGGTGATGCACCTGGTGGTTGAGCAGGTGGGCGATGACATTGCCGCGCCGGTCGCGCTGGATCCGGCCTTCGTCGCGGTGCATCGCCACCACGTCGTCGAGCGCACCGGCGTCGAGGCCGGCGACGTGGACGATGAAGCGCTCGTCGGCCACCGCCTGCGCTCGGGCCAGGTCGGCGACCGTCTCCCATCGGGGCGCCTCGTCGAACTGCCGGCGCATGTCGGCCTCGCCGTACAGGGCGGCAAGGTAGTACAGGTCGACGACGAGGATGTGGTTCAGCGTGGCGGCGAGGCTCGGGAAGAAGCTCGTCCGCGTGGCCAGGAACTCCTCGCGCGAGAGGGTGCGCATGGCGTGATGAAGCCGGTGGTTGGCCAACCGGTTGGCGTGGACCTGGGTATTGAGGAAATCGAGAAGCTGCATCAGAGGTCTCCGTGCGCCGTGACCTGGAACGAGCCGCCCTGCAGCCAGCGCTCGATCTGCGCCCGCCGGTCGTTGCCCCAGAACCGCTCGCCGTCGACGATGAAGAAGGGCGCGCCGAAGACGCCGTGGGCGACCGCGTCGTCGCAGACCTGGCGCAACCGCGCCTTCGCCGCCGGCGAGCTCCATACCGCTTCGGCCTCGTCGCCGTCGATGCCGAACTCGGCGGCCAGCCGCTTCAGTTCCGCAGGGTCGGCGAGATTGACGTTGCGGGTGAAGTAGGCGCGCAGGCAGTGCCGCGCCCAGGGTGGCGCCGTCGCCGGCCGCTCGTCGGCGAGCCACCAGAAGATCCGCGCCGCGTTCTGGGTGGCGATCGGGAACGGATCGGGCAGCGTGTAGGGCACGCCGGCGAAGCGCGCCGAGCGCTCGAAGTCGTGCAGCGTGTATTCGCGCTTGATCGGATGGGCCACCGGGCTCTTCAGCTCGGCGGCCTGGAAGCTCACGCCGAGCAGCATCGCCTTCCAGCGCACGGTCCGGCCGTGCCGGGCGGCAAGCGCCTCGATCCACTCCGAGGCGATGTACGAGTAGGGCGACGAGAAATCGAACCAGAATTCGATCGCCGAGGGCGGGGATGCGGCCATGCGTCGAGGCTACTGTGCGCGCTCGGCCGGCGCAATCGGGCGGCTACCGCTCGGCGTCTCCCCGGACTCGGGATAGAGGCGCGACAGGGTCGTGCGCGCCGCCTCGCGGACGACGGGCTCGAGCTCCAGCCGCAGCGCCAGCCGGCTGCCCTCGCGGGCCGCCTCGTCGCCAGCGCCGCCGGGCGGCGGCCGAGCGCTCCACAGGCGGGCCAGCGTCTCGCGGTGCGGCGCCAGCGACGCCGCCACCTCCTCCCTCCAGTGCGGCGGCGACTCGCCCTCGGCCCAGTCGCCGCGGCCGCGGCCGAAGTGCGCCACCGCGAGGTAGCGCAGCAGCGCGGCCTCGACGATGGCGTCCAGGGCCTCGCCGTTCCACGACAGCGACGACGACTCGGTGCCGCGCACGAGGTTGACGCAGCGGGCCAGCCCGGCCGAGCCGAGCGCGCCGAGCAGGCCACCGGTGATCAGGCCGCCGCCGAGCGTCAGGCCACCGCTCAGCAGATCGGCCTTGAGACCGACCAGCGCGCCGCTGACCACGCCGCCCCAGAGCGCCGCCTGCTTTTCGTCCATGCGCAGCCGCAGCTGGTAGTGGCTGGCCAGCCGCGCCAGGATCGTGCCCTCGGCACTGCCTTCGAGGCCATGCAGGCGGATCAGCGCCTGGGTGTCGGCGCGCACCGCGGCGTCGAGCTGGCGGGCGAGCGCCTCCTGCGCCTGCGCGACCGGCGTGGGATCGGCGCTGCCCAGGCCGATCCGGGCGCCGGCGCTGCGCAGCCGGGCGCGCAGGCCGCCGGGGTCGGGCAGCGGCACCGTCGCCATGGCCACGCGCGACAAGCCCTCGGCGATGGCATGCATCGCGGCATCGAAGACGTCGAGGTCACGCCGCTGCCAGGCGGCGCGCAGGCGCCCCATCCGCGCCTGGCGCTCGCCCTCCAGCACCTGCCCGACGGCCCGCAGCAGCGTCGCCTCCTGGACCCAGCAGCGGGCGAAGGCGTCGAGCGGCAGCACCGCCTTCACCGCCGGGTACGCCGCGAGGTGCGCGCGCCAGCGCGCGACCTCGGCGGCCTCGAGCGCCGGCGCACCGGGCGGGCCGAGCTGGTTGAGCAGCGCGATCACCGGCTTGCCGACCCACGCCAGCAGCTCCATCTCGGGCGCGATGTAGCCGGCGGCCTCCGGCGACTCGGCGGCATTGACGAGATAGAGCATCACGTCGGCCTCGTCGCGGAGGTTGCGCATCGCCTGCTGGCTGGCCCAGAACGGCCGGTCGCGCCAGCGGTCCCACACCTGGCTCAGGAACCAGCCGATGGGCTGCGACGACTGGCGCAGGCGCTTCGCCAGCCGGACGCTGTCGCCGAAGCCGGGCGTGTCCCAGAGCAGCAGGCGCTCCCCTTCCGGCGTGGCGAGCATCGTCCGCACCTCGGCGAACTCGGTGACGTGCGGCGCGTCGCGCACCTCGCCGACGTCCTCGCGCAGCAGCGTGCGGGCGAGCGTCGTCTTGCCGGCATTGGTGTGCGAGACGAGGCTGAGGGCGATGTCG
>DATCGH010000730.1:0-5233 GCA_036509055.1 Caldimonas sp. | reverse complement strand
CGGCATCCGCGAGTTCGCGGTCGCCTACCTGCGCCACGAGCAGGACCTCGACCTGTCGGCGTTCGGCGTGCGCTTCGACAACTACTACCTCGAGTCGAGCCTGTACACGAGCGGCCGGGTCGATTCCACCGTGGCGCGCCTGGTCGCCTCGGGCAAGACCTACGAGGAAGGCGGTGCGCTCTGGCTGCGGACCACCGACTACGGCGACGACAAGGACCGCGTGATGCGCAAGTCCGACGGCAGCTACACCTACTTCGTGCCCGACGTCGCCTATCACCTGGCCAAGTTCGAGCGCGGCTTCGCCAAGGCGATCGACATCCAGGGCACCGACCATCACGGCACGATCGCCCGGGTGCGCGCCGGGCTGCAGGCGGCCGACATGGGCGTGCCCCCCGGCTACCCGGACTACGTGCTCAACACCATGGTGCGGGTCGAGCGCGACGGCCAGGAGGTCAAGCTCTCCAAGCGCGCCGGCTCCTACGTGACCTTGCGCGACCTGATCGAGTGGACCAGCAAGGACGCGGTCCGCTTCTTCATGCTGAGCAGGAAGGCCGACACCGAATTCACCTTCGACATCGACCTGGCGCTCAAGCGCAACGACGAGAACCCGGTCTTCTACGTGCAGTACGCGCACGCCCGGATCTCCTCGGTGATCCGCGAATTCGCGGCCCAGGGCGGCGATGTCGCGAGCCTCGCCTCGGCCGACCTGGCGCGCCTCTCGGCGTCGAGCGAGACCGCGCTGCTGAGGAAGCTCGCCGACTACCCCGAGATGCTCGCCGGCGCCGCGGCGACGCTGGCGCCGCACGAGGTCGCGTTCTACCTGCGCGAGCTCTCGGCCGCCTTCCACAGCTATTACGGCGCCGAGCGCTTCCTCGTCGACGACGCCGAGCTGGCCCGGGCCCGCCTTGCCCTCCTGGCGGCCACCCGCCAGGTCATCCGCAATGCGCTGGCGCTGCTCGGCGTCGGCGCGCCCGAGCGCATGGACAGAGAACCGGAACCCGCATGAAATCACCCTTCCCCGGCGGCCAGCGCGGCGGCTTTCTCATCGGCATGGTCATCGGCCTCCTGATCGGCCTGGCGGTCGCGCTCGGCGTCGCCCTCTACGTGACCAAGGCGCCGGTGCCGTTCGTCAACAAGGTTCCGGTCCGGCCCCCCGGCCAGGAAGCCGCCGAGGCCGAGCGCAACCGCAACTGGGATCCGAACAGCCCCCTGGCCGGCAAGAACCCGGCACCGATCCCGGCGTCGGCGCCGGCCGGCCCCCCCGGTACGTTGCCGCCGACCGCGGCGGTGCCGGCGACGCCGGCGGTCGACCCGCCGCTGCCCGGCGCCAGCGCCGCCAAGCCGGCGCGGGCGGCCGCCTCCGCCGCCAGCACGCCGACCGCCGTGGCCGCCAGCGCGCCGTCGCCGCGGGCATCGCAGGCCCTGGCCGCAAGCGGCGACCCGTTCACCTACTACGTCCAGGCCGGCGCGTTCGCCCGCACCGAGGATGCCGAGCAGCAACGCGCCCGGCTGGCGATGCTCGGGGTGGAGAGCAAGCTGACCGAGCGCGAGCAGGGCGGACGCACGGTGTACCGCGTCCGCGTCGGTCCGTTCGAGAAGAAGGAAGATGCCGACGCCACCAAGGAAAAGCTCGGCGATGCCGGCGTCGACTCGGCGCTGGTCCGGGTTCAGAGATAGATTCGCGGCCATGACACTCGCTCGACGCGACTTCTCGCTCGGCCTCGTCGCCGCCGGTCTCGGCAGCGCCGGGCTCTCCCTCCCCTCGGCCGCGCAGAGCGGCTGGCCGGCCGAAGGCACGCACTACGTCCGCCTGCAGCAGCCGGCGGCGGTGGCCGCGGCCGGCAAGCTCGAGGTGGTCGAGTTCTTCTGGTACGAGTGCCCGCACTGCAACGCCTTCGAGCCGGCGCTCGAGGCCTGGTCGAAGAAGCTGCCGGCCGACGTCGTGCTGCGCCGGGTGCCGGTCTGGTTCCAGGAGGTGCCGTTCGCCTCCCAGCAGCGCCTTTTCTACACCCTCGAGGTGCTCGATCTCTCGCCCACCCTGCATCGCAAGGTGTTCGCCGCCATCCACAACGACCGGGCGCGCCTGCGCACCCCCGAGGACATGGCGGCGTTCGCGCTAAAGAACGGCGCCGACCCGATCCGCTTCATGACCGTCTACAGCTCGCCCGAGGTGGCGACGCAATGCCAGCGGGCGCGCCAGCTCGCCGAGGCCTACAAGATCGACGCCGTGCCGGCCATGGGCGTGCACGGCCGCTTCTATACCAACGGCAACCTCGCCAACGCCGGCCAGCCCGCGAACGGTCCGGCGGCCGGGAACGAGCGCCTGCTCGCGGTGGTGGACATGCTGCTGGGGCGGGTGCGCAAGGTCGGCTGAGCCGCATGAATCGGGCCAGCGCGGCCCTTTCGACGTGAGATTCGACCGGTTCCGGTCGCCCGTTTCACAGACCCTCGCATAGAATGGCCTGCAAGTTTCATGCCGCCATGCGGAATCTCAGACTCCAAGACCGTCCCTCCGTGCCTCGTCGTCGCTTCCCTGCCACTGCCCTGTTCTGGGGCAGCCTGCTCGCCCTGGCGAGCCTGCCGACGCAGGCCGAAAAGGCCGACCGGTTCAAGGAACTGACCGTCGAGGCCGACCACTCGAGCTCGGGCGACCTGCTGAACCAGGTCTTCATCTTCAATGGCAACGTCGTCGTCACCAAGGGGACGATGATCATCCGGGCGCAGCGGATCGAGGTCCGCGAGTCGCCCGACGGCTATCGCAGCGCGGTGGCGACCGGCTCGGCGTCCCAGCACGCCACCTTCCGGCAGAAGCGCGACGCGCCCGACGAGTGGATCGAGGGCGACGCCGAGCGGCTCGAGTACGACGGCCGCTCGGACGTGATCCGCTTCGTCAACAACGCCTCGGTGCGGCGGCTGCGCGGCGCCAACGCCGCCGACGAGCTGACCGGCAACCTCGTCACCTACGACAGCGCGACCGAGGTCTTCAACGTCACCGGCGGCGCCCAGGCGACCGCCGCCAACCCGGGCGGGCGGGTCCGGGCGGTGCTGATGCCCAAGGAAGGCACCGCCGCCGCCGCCGAGGCGAAGGCGGCGAGCGCGTCCGCGGCAAGCGCCCCCGGCCTCAAGCTGACGCCGTCGATCGGGGTGCCGAAGTGAGCGCGGTCCCGGCGACGGCCCCGGTTCATCGCCTCGAGGCCCAGGGGCTGCGCAAGTCGTACGGCTCGCGCACCGTCGTCGACGGGGTCCGCCTGGCGGTCAAGAGCGGCGAGGTCGTCGGCCTGCTCGGCCCGAACGGCGCCGGCAAGACGACGAGCTTCTACATGATCGTCGGCCTGGTCCGGGCCGACGGCGGCGAGATCACGATCGAGGGCCGGCGGGTCGAGCGCATGCCGATCCACCAGCGCTCGCGTCTCGGCCTCTCCTACCTGCCGCAGGAGCCCTCGATCTTTCGCAAGCTCAACGTCGAGCAGAACATCCGCGCCGTGCTCGAGCTCCAGGTCGGCCCCGACGGCCGGCCGCTGAAGAAGCCGGCGATCGACGAGATGCTCGAGGGGCTGCTGCGCGACCTGTCGATCGAGAAGCTGCGGACCTCGCCGGCGCCGGCGCTCTCCGGCGGCGAGCGGCGCCGGGTCGAGATCGCCCGGGCGCTGGCGACGCAGCCGCGCTTCATCCTGCTCGACGAGCCGTTCGCCGGCATCGACCCGATCGCGGTAATCGAGATCCAGCGGATCATCGGCTTTCTCAAGGAGCGCGGCATCGGCGTGCTCATCACCGATCACAACGTCCGCGAGACGCTCGGCATCTGCGACCGCGCCTACATCATCAGCGCGGGCCGGGTTCTCGCCGAAGGCACGCCGGCCGAGATCGTTGCCAACGCCGACGTCCGCAAGGTCTACCTCGGCGAGAACTTCCGCATGTAAGGGCCGGCGATGAAACCGTCCCTGCAGGTCCGGCTCTCGCAGCACCTCGCCCTCACGCCCCAGCTGCAGCAGTCGATCCGCCTGTTGCAGCTGTCGACGCTCGAGCTGCACCAGGAAGTCGAGCAGATGCTCGAGCAGAACCCCTTCCTCGAGGCCGAGGAGGAGGCCGCGCCCGCGTTCGAGCCGCTGGCGGAGCGGCTGACGAGCGCCGAGCACGCCGGCGAGCGCGAGTCCGAGCGGGCGGCGGAGAGCGGCGGCGACGGCGGCGGCGACGATGTCCCGGCAATCGACGGCGCGGCCGATTTCGGCGGCACCGAGCGCGAAGACTGGGAGAACGGCACCGAGCGCGAGGACTTCGACGGCATCCGCGAGACCCCCGGCAAGACCCGCACCCAGAACGACGGCGACGCCGACGAGTCCGATCGCGACACGCCGATTACCAGCCTGCAGGACCACCTGCGCAGCCAGCTCTCCAGCATGCGCCTCAGCGATGCCGATGCGGCGGCGGTCCTGGTGCTGATCGATTCGCTCGACGACGAGGGCTATCTCGCCGATTCGCTCGAGGACATCGCCGCCCGGCTGCGCGAAGGCGGCCTGGCGCTCGAGCCCGAGGACGCCGGCGACGAGGACGACGCCGACCCGGCCGATCCCATCCTGACGCAGCTGCGCTGCGGCCTGCGCTTCCTGCAGAGCATGGAGCCGACCGGCGTCGGCGCCCGCGACCTGGCCGAATGCCTGACGCTGCAGTTGCGCACCCTGGCGCGCGGCGAGGCGCAGGCGATCGCGATCATCGTCTGCAAGAGCCACCTGCCGCTGCTCGCCCGCCGCGACCTGAAGAAGCTCATGGCCGTGACCGGCGCCGACGAGAACCTGCTGCGCGAAGCGCAGGCGCTGATCGTCTCGCTCGAGCCCAAGCCCGGCCGGCCGTTCGCCCGGGCCGAAGCGAACATCGTCGTCCCCGACGTGATCGTGCAGAAGTCCGGCCGCGGCTGGAAGGTGACGCTCAATCCCGACGTGATGCCCAAGCTGCGCATCAACGACCTCTACGCCAACGCGATCCGGGCGCAGCGCGGCGCGGGCGGGCGCGGCAGCAGCCTCAACGGCGCCGCCGCCGGCCTCAACTCGCGCCTCCAGGAAGCGCGCTGGTTCGTCAAGAACATCCTGCAGCGCTTCGACACCATCCAGCGCGTCTCGCAGGCGATCGTCGAGCGGCAGAAGAGCTTCTTCACCCACGGCGCGATCGCCATGAAGCCGCTGGTGCTGCGCGAGATCGCCGACGAGCTCGGCCTGCACGAGTCGACGATCTCGCGCGT
>DATCGH010000729.1:0-2664 GCA_036509055.1 Caldimonas sp. | reverse complement strand
CGCCGAGCGCCGCGCGCGACGAGATCAGGACGATGCGGCCGAAGCGGCGCTCGCGCATGCCGGGCAGCACCGCCTGCACGAGCTGGATGGCTGCGCCCAGGTGCAGCTCGACCAGGGTGTCGAGGTCGTCGAGCCTGACGTCGGCGAGCAGCGCCGGACGGATGACGCCGGCGTTGTGCACCAGGGTCGTCGGCGCGTACGTGGCCGCCACCTCGGCGGCGACCTTGCGGGTCGCTTCGCGGTCAGTGAGGTCGACTTCAACCGACGTGAGCTGTGGATGCGCGAACGTCGCCGGCGCCCGGTCGAGCGAGACGACATGCTGTCCTTCGTCGAGCAGGGTCTCGCAGATCGCCCGGCCGATGCCGGCGCTGCCGCCCGTCACGACGGCGCAGGGCAGCGACGCGTCGCCCATGCGATCAGCCCTCGACCAGGGCGAGCACGCGCAGCGGGCTGCCGCTGCCCTTCTCGATCTTCAGCGGCGGGCAGATCAGGAGCGCGCCGGTGGGCGGCAGCAGGTCGAGGTTGGAGAGGCACTGCAGGCCGTAGCGGCCGGCGCCGTGCATGTAGTAGTGGCACGGATACGGCGGCCTGAGGTGGTAGCCCTGGCCGGCGTCGGTGCCGATCGCCTCCGAGCCGAAGCCGAGCACGTTGCGCTGCTCCACCAGGAACTGCACCGCCTCGGCGCTCGGGCCGGGCGTGTGCTGGCCGGTCTCGTCGAAGTTCTGGTAGGCCTCGGGGTCGGTGCGCTTCGACCAGTCGGTACGCATCAGGAACCAGGCGCCTTCGGGCACGCGGCCATGCTGTGCCTCGAAGCGCTCGATGTCCGCGACCGTGAGCAGGTAGTCGGGATCGGCGGTCGCCGCCGCGGAGCAGTCGATCACGCAGGCCGGGGCGACGAAGTGCTGCGTCGGAATGGTGTCGACCGAGTTGTTGGGCAGGTCCTTGCCCGAGATCCAGTGGATCGGCGCGTCGAAGTGGGTGCCGGTGTGCTCGCCGCAGGAGAAGTTGTTCCAGTACCAGCCCGGGCCGCGGGCGTCGTAGCTCGACACCTCCTCGATCCGGAACGGCCAGCACTGGCCCATCTCCGGCGGCAGGGCGATCTGCGGGAAATCGGGCGTCAGCGTCTGCGTCAGGTCGACGACGCGGATGCGCTGGCTGGCCAGCGCCTGGGCGAGTGGGCCGAGGAGCGAACCCGACGCATCCGGGCCGGCCTTCGCGGTCGGTTCGGCGACCGCGTTCGAGGGTGAAAGCGTGCTCATGACCCCGATCGTCGCACGACCGGCGGCGGCGAAGAACCGCCGTCCGGCGGCGCCCGCGCTCGCCGCCTAACGCCTTCATAACGCCCCGCCGCCTACAACCCCGGCACCCGGCCACCGAACGCCGGGACGAGGGAGAGATGGCGATGCAAACGATTCGAGCGGTCCTGGCTGGCAGCCTGCTGGCGTTCCTGGCGGCCTGCGGCGGTGGCGGCGGCGATGCGGACGAGCCGGCGCAAGCGCGGCCTGGCATGGCCCGCGTCGACGCTGCGGGTGGCACGGTGACCGGAGAGGACGGCGCCAGCGTCGTGGTGCCGGCCGGGGCCTTGAAGGAGCAGTCCAGCGTCACCATCGCCATCGCGAAGAGCTCCGCCGGGGCTCCGGTCGAGCCGCCGAGCGAGGGCTTCCTGCCGGTGTCGAATGTCTTCACGATCACCCCGCACGGGCACGGGTTCGCCGAGCCGGTGCGGGTGACGCTGCCGTTCGACGCCTCGCTGGTGCGCGACGGCGATCAGCTGCTGATTCTCAAGGCGCAGCCGTACGGCAAATGGGTGGCGCACAGCGAGGTGACGCGCGAGGGCGCCATGGCGACGCTCGAGGTGCGCGAGTTCTCGACCTTCATGGTGGTGATCCGCCCCACGATGCGGATCACGCCGGCATCCTCCACCCCGGTACCGACGCCCTTCTCCTTCACGGTCGCGGTCAGCGGAACGGTGCCCAACCTCACGATCACCTACACCTTCAGCGGAACGCGCCCCAACTGCGTCGAGGGCGACCGCCTGGAGACGGTGTTCATGGTGGAGTACACCGACAGCTACCATGACTCGACCCTCGGCCTGAACCATTTCTCCACCTCGCGCGCGGAGCTGCTGGCGGTGACGGTGCCCAACTTCTCGCCGCCCGCCGCGCCCTTGACCGGCAACACGCTGACGCACGTGGTGATCCAGCCGCCGCATGCGACCGGCGGCGACTACTACGGCGACGGAACGCTCACCGTCTCTCCTTACGTCAAGGGCCGCTACACCTGCACGAGCGAGCTGCTGGCGAACAACGCCGTGGCCGCGCCGTGGACCCTCGAGTCCGCCAACTGGGGCCAGCTGCCCTTCAACGGTTCGAACATCTCGCTGCTCGGCGACATCGCCGATGTCGCCACGAGCGTCGGTGCTCCCGTGGTGTCGCGGGCGCGCGCACAGGCCCTGGTGTCGTATCACCTGCCGCTGCAGTCGAAGTGGGAAATCTCGCGCGACAGCGGCGCCACCTGGACCTTGTACAAGCTCGGCGCCGAGCGTGTCGGGACCGACACTTCTTTCTACAGCAGCGAGGCGGCGGCCCTGGCGGCCGGACTGTGGACCATCGAAGGGGACCTGCCCCCCTTCGCCGCCACGGACAGCGGCGCACTGCTGCGCTT
>DATCGH010000728.1:0-5935 GCA_036509055.1 Caldimonas sp. | reverse complement strand
CGTTCTTCCCCGACGCGAGGATGGGCGATTAGGGGGCCACGCGCTCAGCCGAGCGCGCGCAGCGCAGCCTGGACGATCGCCGCGGCGTCGACCTCGAAGTGCGCCCGCAGCGCGGCGCGCGTGTCGCTACGGCCGAAGCCGTCGGTGCCGAGCGTCACGCAGCGCCGGCCCGGCGGCAGGAAGGCGCGGATCTGCTCCGGCACGGCGCGCACGTAGTCGGTGGCGATGACGATCGGCCCTCGCGTCGGCGCCAGCTGCTCGCCGACGTAGCTGTGCAGCACGCTGGTCGCGCCGTGCCGCCAGCCGGTCTCGGCGGCGACGCCGGCACGCGCCAGCTCGCTGAAGCTGGTGACGCTCCACAGGTCGGCGGCGACGCCGTGCTCGGCCTCGAGCTGCGCCGCGGCCTTGATCGCCTCGCCGAGCATCGCTCCCGAGGCGAGCAGTTGCACGCGGCGGTTGCTCTCGGACGTCGAGGCGCGAAAGCGGTACATGCCGCGCAGCACGCCTTCGTGCGCCTCCGCCGGCAGCGACGGCTGGGCGAGGTTCTCGTTCATCGCCGTCACGTAATAGAAGACGTCCTTCCGCTCGACCAGCATCTCGCGCATGCCGCGGTCGAGGATGACCGCGAGCTCGCCGGCGGTCGCCGGGTCGTAGGCGCGGCAGTTCGGCACCGTCGCCGCCACCAGGTGGCTGGTGCCGTCCTGGTGCTGAAGGCCTTCGCCGCCGAGGGTGGTGCGGCCCGCGGTCGCGCCGATCAGGAAGCCCCGCGCCCGCTGGTCGGCCGCGGCCCAGATCAGGTCGCCGACGCGCTGGAAGCCGAACATCGAGTAGTAGATGTAGAACGGCAGCATCGGCAGGCCATGGGTCGAGTACGCCGTCGCCGCCGCCGTCCACGACGAGAGCGCGCCGGCCTCGGTGATGCCTTCCTCGAGGATCTGGCCGCTCTTGTCCTCGCGGTAGTAGAGCATCGAGCCCGAGTCCTCGGGCTGGTAGAGCTGACCGAAGGGGGCATAGATGCCGACGGTGCGAAACAGGCTCGCCATGCCGAAGGTGCGGGCCTCGTCGGCGACGATCGGCACCACGCGTGGACCGAGGGTCTCGTCCTTCATGAGGTTGCCGAGCACGCGCACGAACGCCATGGTCGTGCTCATTTCCTTGCCCTCGGCATGGAGCGCGAACGCGGCGGTCGCCTCGAGCTCGGGCACCGCCAGCGGCGGGCAGTCGCTGCGCCGCGCCGGCAGGGGGCCGCCGAGGGCGCGGCGTCGGCTTTGCAGGTAGCGGATCTCGGCGCTGTCGTCGGCCGGCTTGCAGAAGGCGAGCGATTCGGTATCGGTGTCGCTCATCGGCAGGGCGAAGCGGTCGCGGAAGGCGAGCAGGCCGGCGCTGTCGAGCTTCTTCGCCTGGTGCGTCGTCATGCGGCCCTGCGCCGCCTCGCCCATGGCGTAGCCCTTCATCGTCTTGGCGAGGACGACCGTCGGCTGGCCCGAATGCGCCACGGCGGCGGCGAAGGCCGCGTGGATCTTCACCGCGTCGTGGCCGCCCCGGCGCAGGCGGTCGATGTCCTCGTCGCGCAGGTCGGCAACGAGCGCCCTCAGCTCCTCGTTCTGGCCGAAGAAGACCTCGCGGTTGAAGGCACCGTCCTTGGCCGAGAGCGTCTGGAACTGGCCGTCGACGGTCTGCGCGAAGGCGCGCATCAGGGCGTGGCCGTGGTCGCGCGCGAACAGCACGTCCCAGTCGCTCGACCACAGGCACTTCACCACGTGCCAGCCGGCGCCGGCGAACAGCGACTCGAGCTCGTCGACGATCCGGCCGTTGCCGCGCACCGGGCCGTCGAGGCGCTGCAGGTTGCAGTTGATGACGAAGGTGCAGTTGTCGAGCTTCTCCCGGGCCGCCAGCGAAAGCGCGGCGATCGATTCGGGCTCGTCCATCTCGCCGTCGCCGAAGAAGCCCCAGACACGGCGTTGTGAGGGACCGCTCTCCGCCGCCAGGAGGCCGCGATGGCCGAGGTAGCGCATGAAGCGCGCCTGGTAGATCGCGTTGATCGGGCCGATGCCCATCGAGCCGGTCGGAAACTGCCAGAAGTCCGGCATCAGCTGCGGATGCGGATACGAGGTCAGGCCGCGGGCGCCATGCGCGGGCGCGGTCAGTTCCTGGCGGTAGTGGGCGAGGTCGTCGGCGGACAGGCGCCCTTCGAGGAAGGCGCGGGCGTAGACGCCGGGCGCGGAGTGCGGCTGGAAGAAAACCAGGTCACCGAGCGTGCCGCCGGGACCGTCGTCGCGGGCGCGGAAGAAGTGGTTGAAGCCGACCTCGAACAGATCGGCCGCCGAGGCGTAGCTGGCGATATGGCCGCCGAGCTCGGTCGAGCCGCCGCTCTCGGCACGGTTGGCGCGCATCACCATCGCCAGCGCGTTCCAGCGCATCAGCGCCGCGAGGCGCTGCTCCATGGCGAGGTCGCCCGGGAACGGCGTCTGCGCCTCGAGCGGAATGCTGTTGACGTAGGGTGTCACCATCGACGGCAGCCAGCGCACCCCGCGCCGCCGCGCATGGGCGAGCAGGGCGTCGAACAGGAAGCGGGCCCGGGCCTCGCCGTACACGGCGATCAGCGCGTCGAGCGCCTCGCACCATTCGGCGGTCTCGGCCGGATCGAGGTCGGCGGTGGCGTCGCCGAGGACGGCACCGATATGCCGGGCGAGCGAAAGGTCGGTCATGGCGCGATTCTGCCGATCGCGGCGCCGGCGCGGGTCAGTCGCTGAACCGGGTGAGCAGCGCGCCGGCACGCGGCGCGTCCGGCAGCAGGCCGTTCGCATCGGCGACCTGGCGACCATTGACCCACACGCCGTGCACGCCGAGCGCATCGGTGGTGAGGCGCGCCGCGCCGCCGGGCAGGTCGTGAACCCGGCGCTTCGGGCCGCGGCCGACCGTCTTCGGGTCGAACAGCAGCAGGTCGGCGGCGTAGCTCTCGCGGACCAGGCCGCGGCGCTCGAAGCCGAACACGCTCGCCGGGTGCGAAGTGAGGCGGCGCACCGCTTCGGCCAGGCTCATCGTGCCGCGCTCGCGCGACCAGTGGCCGAGCAGGTGCAGGCCGAAGCCCGCGTCGTTGAAGAAGGTGAGGTGGGCGCCGGCGTCGCTCAGGCTGACGATGCTGTGCGGATCGTTGAGCATGCGGCCGACGGCGTCCTCGTCGCTGTTGAGCAGCATTGCCGTGAACACCGTCTTCAGGCCATCGGCGAGCGCCAGGTCGAGCAGTGTGTCGAGCGGATCGCGGCCGGATTCGGCGGCGATCTCGGCGATCGTGCGCTGCTCGAAGCGCTGCAGCTCGGCTCGCGCGGCCTCGACCACCTGCACCTTCTCCCATTCGCTGTTGAAGAGGCGAAAGGTCGTGGGCATCGCCAGCTCGGCCCGAACGGCGTCGCGAAACGCCTTGTCGGCGAGCACCGCCTCGAGCGCCGCGCCGGCCAGGCCGAGCGCCGGCTTCCAGCTCACGAGGCCCTCCACCGGGTACGGCGAGGCGAGGGTGAAGTCCATCGACAGCGGGCAGCACGACACCTGGCCGAGCATCCGCCGACCACGCGCGTTCGCGGCCGCGATCGCATCGAGGTCGGCGAACACTGCCGTCGGATTGACGCTGTTGTGCAGCAGCGCCGCGACCATCACCGGCCGGCCGGTCGCCGCAGCGAGCGATTCGAGGAAGGGGATCGGCGTATGCCCGCCCTTGGTCAGCATGTAGACGCCACGCCCGCCCTCGCCCATGGCGCCGACCAGGGCTGCCATCTCGGCGTCGCTCGCCAGCCGCGACGGCATCGGCAGGCCGCCCTCGCCGTTGTGTGCCGGGCTGGTGCTGCTGGCGAAGCCGACGGCGCCGTGCACCATCGCCTCGCGCACGATCGCCTGCATCTGCGCGATCTCGTCGGCCGTCGCGGCGCGCTTGGCGGCGTCGTTGCCCATCACCCAGGTGCGCACCGACGAATGACCGACGTACGCGGCGACGTTGGCCACCGAGCCGGCGGCGCGCAGCTGCGCCAGGTATTCGGGAAAGGTCTCGAAGCCCCAGGCGATGCCCTGCCTGAGCGCATCGATCGACATGCCTTCGACCTGCGTCAGGTTGCGCATGGTGATCTCGCGGTCGCCCGGCCGGCAGGGCGCGATCGTGAAGCCGCAGTTGCCGATCACCGCGGTGGTGACGCCGAGCGCAGGCGAGGGCGAAAGCGTCGGGTCCCAGGTGATCTGGGCGTCGAAGTGGGTGTGGCTGTCGACGATGCCGGGCATCAGCGCCAGGCCGTCGGCCTCGACGATGCGCCGGGCACCCTCCGCGTCGCCGAGGCGCGGCGCGATCCGCGCGATCCGGCCCTCGACGACGGCGACGTCGGCATGCCGAGGCGGCGCGCCGCTGCCGTCGAACAGCTCGGCGCCGCGGATCAGGAGGTCGATCACTATGCGGTCTTCAGCAGCGGTGCCGCGAACAGCGACTCCATCTCGCGGCGCACCTTGTAGGCGGCGGTGCCCGTGTCCATCGCCACGTCGGCCCAGCTCAGGCTCTGGCCCTTCTTCACCGGCCGCGTCACCTTGACGTCGTGGGCCAGGCCGAGCGGCAGGCCGCCGAGGCGGGACGAGGTCTCGGCCGGCAGCAATTTGCCCCAGACGGTGTAGCCGCCTTCGCCGTCGAGCAGCTCGCCCGGCTTCAGGTCGCGCTTGGCGGTGGCGACGACATCGGCGTTCCAGCAGGTCGCGACGCCGGTCGCCTCGCCGCGCAGCGCCACGCTCGCCACCGACAGGCCGACCTCGAGGCCGATCAGGTGCCAGCGCTTGTAGAGCGTGAAGTAGCGGCCGCTCGGGTCGGTGTGGGCGTTGTATTCCTCGAAGCAGTTGCGGATGTATTCGGTCTCGCCCTCGACCGTGACCCACACGCCCATGCGGATGTCGTAGGGGATCTTGCGGCCGTTGGCTTCGAGCGAGGAGATCACTTCGACCATGCCCTTCCTCTCGAGCACGCCGCCCTCCGAGATCGGCCGGGTCACGAAGGGGATGTCCTCGACGCTTGCCGGCGGATAGAGCAGGCCGTTGCTCGGCACCGTGAGGCCGGTGGCGTTGGCGACCGCGGTCGATTCGATCGAGGGCTTGGAGCCGTCGAGGAAGCTGTTGAACATCTTCGGGTTGAGGCCGCCGCGCTCGGCCTGCTCGGGTGTGAGGCCGTAGTTGCCCCAGACCGTCTCGGGCGTCGACTCGCAGAAGTGCGGCAGCCACTTGTGGCCGCGGCCGGCGGCCGTGACCGGAAAGCCGCAGGTGCGGGCCCAGTCGACCAGGTCGCAGATCAGCGCCGGCTGGTCGCCGAAGGCGAGCGAGTAGATGACGCCCGCCTCGGCCGCCTTTCTCGCCAGCAGCGGGCCGCAGAACGCGTCGGCCTCGACCGTGACGTTGACGACATGCTTGCCCTGCGCGAACGCCGCCAAGCAATGCTCGACCGCGGCGATCGGGTGTCCGGTGCATTCGACGACGACATCGATCGCCGGATGCGACACCAGCGCCTTCCAGTCTTCGCTGACGTGGGTCGAGCGGCCGTCCTTCACCGCGGCGTCGAGGCTGGCCGCGCGTGTCTGCGCGTCGTTCCAGCCGACCCGCGCCAGGTTCCGGCGCGCGCCGTCAGGCGAAAGATCGGCGATGCCGACCAGATGCACGCCCGGCGTGCGCGGAATCTGCGCCAGGTACATCGAGCCGAACTTGCCGGCGCCGATCAGGCCGATGCGGATCGGCTTCTTCTCGGCTTCGCGTCTTTGCAATTGGGCGTGCAGGCTCATGTCGTTGGTCTCTCTTCAAAGCTTTGAAATCAGGTCCGATGGGCCACGGGGACGGGGCGGCCCCCTCCGCTCATGTCCCCCGAAGGCCGCCTGCGGCGGCCTTCTCCTCCCAATACTTCACTTCGCTGCGGGGGGCCGCCCCA
>DATCGH010000727.1:0-4045 GCA_036509055.1 Caldimonas sp. | reverse complement strand
CTGGTGTTCCAGAAGCAGCTCGAGGGCTGAGCGGCGTCAGCCGCTGCACGATGCCGCCCGGCGATCCCGGACCGGCCTCGCAGAGCTACTTGTTGTTGCCGTGGCCCTTGCCCTTGTTGCCCTGGCCCTTGGAATCATCGTGCTTGTCGTGGCCGTTGTGGTTGCCGTTATTCCAGCCCGGATGCTCGTGCTGATAACGCTCGCGCACCCACTCGTCGCGCACGAAATACACGGGCTGGTTGCAGGCGCCGTAGTGGCCGCAGTACTGGCGCCAGTTCTGCTGGTGCGCCGGCGGCACGTAGAGATAGATGGGCTGGCGCTGGTACGCCACGGCTTGGCGTTCGATGATCACCGGCTGCGCCACGACCAACGCCGGCGGCGGGACGTCGCCGATGGTGATGCGGCCGTAAACGCCTGGCTGGTTGATCCCGATCGAGACGCTGGTCTGGGCGAATGCCGCACCGGCGCAGCCGGCGGCCAATGCAAAAGCGAGAATCTTCTTCATGCCTATCTCCTGGACAAGGTGTCCTCAATTAACGCATCGCGACGCCCGGGACGAGACGGGGTTCGGGCGCGGCCACGTGTCGGACTTCACGCCGTGACCGCTGAGCGGTAGTAACGAAAAGCAATGGACCTGCCCCTGCAGCGCTCGCGCCTCGCGCTCTGGCTCGACCTGATCCGCTGGGACCGGCCCGCGGGCTGGCTGCTGCTGCTCTGGCCGACGCTTTCGGCGCTCTGGATCGCTGCCGGCGGCTTCCCGGGCTGGCATCTGCTCGGGGTGTTCGTCGCCGGGACGATCCTGATGCGCAGTGCCGGCTGCGCTGCCAACGACGTCGCCGATCGCGAATTCGACCGCCACGTCAAGCGCACCGCGTCCCGGCCGGTGACCAGCGGCGCGGTCCCGCCGTGGGAAGCGCTCACGCTCGGCGCCGCGCTCGCCGGGGTCGCGTTCGCGCTCGTGCTCACGACCAACCCCGCGACCGTCGCCTGGAGCTTCGCCGGCCTGGCCGTGACGCTGTTCTATCCGTTCAGCAAGCGCTTCTTCGCGATGCCTCAGGCGGTCCTCGGCGTCGCCTTCAGCTTCGGCATCCCGATGGCTTTCGCGGCAGTGCGCGGCGGCGAGGCGCGCTCGCTGGGCGATGCGTTCGTCGCCGTGCCGCCGCTCGCCTGGTGGCTGCTATTCGGCAACCTGTTCTGGGTGCTCGCCTACGACACCGAGTACGCAATGGTCGACCGCGACGACGATTTGCGCATCGGCATCAAGACCTCGGCGATCACGCTCGGCCGCTTCGACGTGGCGGCGGTGATGGCGTTCTATGTCGCCTTCCTGGCGATCTGGGCGGTGCTGGGAGCGCGGTGGAGCGCCGCCTGGCCGTATTTCACCGGCCTCGCCGCGGCGGCACTGATCGCCGCCTGGCACTTCACGCTGATCCGCGGCCGCACGCGCGAGGGCTGCTTTCGCGCCTTCCGCCTCAACCACTGGCTCGGCTTCGCGGTCTTCGCCGGCGTCGCTCTCGACCTCGCCCTGCGCTGACAGACGACGCTGCCGGCGCTTCTGCGCGCCGGCGTTCCTTCGTTCAGGCTGCGACCGGCTCGGCCGCGGCGATTCGCTCGAGCGCGCGGCCCAGGGCCGCGACCGCCTGGTCGATCTGCTCGCTCCTGATCGTCAGCGGCGGCGCCATCCGGACGACGGTGCCGTGCGTGTCCTTGGTGAGCACGCCCTCGTCGACCAGCGCATCGCAGACCTTGCGTGCGCCGGCAAAAGCCGGGTCGATCTCGACGCCGACCAGCAGGCCCTTGCCGCGGATGTCGATGATCGCCGGGTGATCGAGCCGGTTCAGCTGGGCCAGCAGGTACTCGCCCTGCACCCGCGCGGTCTCGCAGTACGGACCCTGCTCGAGCAAGGTCAGCGCCGCCTCGCCGACCGCGGCGCCGAGCGGGTTGCCGCCGAAGGTGCTGCCATGGTCGCCGGGGGCGAACACCGCCATCAGCTCCTCACGCGCGCAGAAGGCGCTCACCGGCAGCAGGCCGCCGCCGAGCGCCTTGCCGAGGGTGAGGCCGTCGGGGCGCACGCCTTCGTGGTCGCAGGCAAGGATGCGCCCGGTGCGGCCGAGGCCGGTCTGCACTTCGTCGGCAATCATGAGGATGTTGCGCCGGCTGCAGATCTCGCGCACCGTGCGCAGGTAGCCGAGCGGCGGAACGATGATGCCGGCCTCGCCCTGCACCGGCTCGACGATGAACGCGGCGGTGTTCGGGCCGATCGCCGCGTCGAGCGCGGCCGGGTCGCCGAACGGCACGCTGCGAAAGCCGGGCGTGAACGGGCCGAAGCCGTCGCGGTACTGCGGCTCGCTCGAGAAGCTGATGATGGTCGTGGTGCGGCCGGCGAAGTTGCCGGCCGCCACCAGGATCTCGGCCTGGCCGGCGGGCACGCCCTTGACCTTGTAGGCCCACTTTCGCGCCGCCTTGATCGCCGTTTCGACCGCCTCGGCGCCGGTGTTCATGGGCAGGGCCCGGTCCATTCCGGTCATGCGGCAGAGTCGCTCGAGGAAGCTGCCGAGGCGTGCGGTGTGGAAGGCACGGCTGGTGACGGCGAGCGTCTTCGCCTGCTCGGTCAGGACGCCGACGAGGGTCGGGTGGGCGTGGCCGAAGCTCACCGCCGAGTACGCCGACATCATGTCGAGGTAGCGGCGGCCGGCGGTGTCGAACAGCCAGACGTCCTGACCACGCTCGAGCACCACCTTCAGCGGGTCGTAGTTGCGGGCGCCGTGGCGGCGCTCGAGCTCGATCGGCGTGAGGGACTTCCTGGCGAGGGCTTGCGCCCGGGCGGCGGTGGTCATGACGGCTCCTGCGTGACTCCAGTCGGCACTTTAGCCTCGGAACCGCGAAATGTGCTTTCTAAATCATGCGCATCCAGGCCTCCTGGCGCATGATCCTTTCTCGGATAGCTATGATCGCGTGATGACCGCGTCCCTGGATAACATCGACCGCAAGATTCTTCGCGCGCTCCAGACGGATGGGCGGGCCAGCAACGTCGATCTCGCCGCCCGGGTCCACCTCTCCGCACCGCAGTGCTACCGCCGGGTGCGGGCGCTCGAGGAGGCCGGCGTGATCCGCGGCTACAGCGCGCGACTGGCGGCCGAGGCGCTTGGCCTGTCCGTCACCGCGTATGTCAGCGTCAGCATCGCCGGCGACCAGTTCGGCCGGGTCCGGGAGATCGAGGCGCATATCCGCGACTATCCGCAGATCCTCGAATGCCAGGCGGTCTCGGGCGACTACGACTATCTGCTCAAGGTCGTGGCCCGCGACCTGAAGAGCCTGAGTACTTTCCTCACCGACCGGCTGATGCAGGTCGCGGGCATCGACGACGTCCGCTCGATGATCTGCCTGGAGGAGATCAAGCCGACGTCGCCCTTGCCGGTCGATTGATGCTCAGCCGCGAACGACGTTGAAGAAGCCGAACACGAAGTAGGCGCACATGGCGATGATCACGCTGCCCTCGACCCAGCGGGCCCGCCGCCCGATCGCGGGCTCCCACGTGGCCGACTGAGGCATTTCCTGCGCAATGGGCGCCGGCTCGGCCACCTCGACAGGCTGCGGATGAACGATGGAACGGCGACCGTCGGTCACCCGGTAGGCGTCCTCGGCGACGGCGCCGCCGCCGTCGAAAGCTACAAAGCCACTGTGCGTCGAGAGAGGGAAAGCAGTCTTCAGCATGGTTCTGTTTGTTCAAGGGTCCGCAGGTCGCGACGAGCGATCGCCCATCGCCTCGGCATCGAGGATTCGTGCCGTGCGGAGACGATTGTGTGAACAAGCGCTTGCTCATGCGAGTGGAGGTTCGTGCAAAGAACACGACCCGCAATCGACGCGCGCACCGCTGAGAAGTCACGCACGCAGCCGCGAGAAATGCGCCACGCGAGACGCATTTGAATCGCTCGACGCGACGAACGGTCAGGGATACAGCCCGCGCTCCTCGCGGGCGATCAGGATGCGCTCGCAGGCAACCGCGAAGGTCGCGGTGCGCAGGCTGATCTTGTGCCGGTCGGCG